>JABWBV010000356.1 GCA_013359445.1 Anaerolineales bacterium
TAATTTACTCATTACTCGTT
Source organism: Anaerolineales bacterium (assembly GCA_013359445.1). Taxonomy (GTDB): domain Bacteria; phylum Chloroflexota; class Anaerolineae; order Anaerolineales; family JABWBV01; genus JABWBV01. The sequence goes on from JABWBV010000356.1 coordinate 21, forward strand.
ACTCATCACTTATCATGCAAACAAAAAAGACTGCCTTTTTCTGGCAGTCTCTTTTGGAGTTCGGTTATTTGGCTTTTACCGTTTCCGACTGCCCGTACGTGAAGAGGGACCGGTAGCGGCGGCAGTGGTAAAAGGGTGAAAATTACGAGTAGAGATATATTTGAATATCATGCTAATGTAAAGTTTAATGGGTGGAGAGGGATACGTCTATTGGCGCATAGGTATAAAAAAACGAGAAAAATATTTGGTTGTTCGCACACTTTAAAACGGGAATGATAGGATTTTTTAGACTTCTGCGACTTCTTTATTTCCGCGACGAGATGTTTCGTCGCAGAAGGCCTAAAATTCACTACCCCACCAACGCCCGCAACGCCCCCGCTAACACCCCCACCGCCTTCGCATACTCCGCCAAATCAAGATGCTCTTCCGGCGTATGATCCAGCGCCGAATCCCCCGGCCCGTATACCAGCGCGGGACAATTCCACACCGGCCCCACCACATTCAAATCCGCCGTCCCCGTCTTATAGACAAAACTCGGCTTGCCCCCCTCCGCCCGAATCCCGCTCAAAAACGCCCGCACCAGCGCGGTATTTTTCTCACATTGATACGCGGGAATCGCATACCCGATCCGCTCGAACTCCGCCTCCCCTGCCATTTCCTTTAATATCGGATACCAATCCTCCGGCGAAACCGAAACGGGCAACCGCGCCCCGATCTGAATCTGCGCCCAATCGTTGAAACCATCCTGACCCGACTGGATCGCCCGCAACGAAAGCAACACCTGCTCAAACACCTTGCCGCGCTCCGCATTAAAACCCTCTGCCCACGCCTTCGCCCGGTTCCACACATTCACCGCCCCCTCGCACGCCGACTCCTGCCCACTCGCCGAATGGGCCTGCGCCCGCCGTACCGTGATCTGCGCCCACGCGCTCCCCTTGTACCCCAACGCCACCCGATCCCACCGATTCGGCTCCCCGATGATGGCAAACTCCGGCTGATATAACGGCGCGACAAACCGCGCCCCTTCCGAATTCCGCTCTTCCTCCACCGCCCCAACCACCACAAACTGCCATCCTTCCACCGCCCCCACGCGGGCCACGCCATCCACAAAACACGCCAGTGGCCCCTTCGCATCCACCGACCCGCGCCCATACAAAATCTCCCCTCTCCCGAGGGGAGAGGGGCCAGGGGTGAGGGTCAAGGGAATTTCACCCGGCACGGTATCAATATGCCCCAACAACACCACCTGCTGCGGCCCGTCCCCCATCACCCCCACCGCGTTCCCCGCCCCATCCGCAAACGCCCGCAAAAAGCCCAGTGCGCGCATCCGCGCCACCAACCATTCCACCGCCCCCCGCTCCTCCCCGGACGGGCTGTACTGGCTTACCAAACCGATCAATGTCGAAAAGTCGTAGTCTTCCATCATTTTGCCTATAAACAGAAAAGTAACGAACGGGCTTTCCACTGACGCAAAGCCGCTAAGACGCAAAGGTAAAGTTTTTGTAACTACTCAGACCCTAAAGGTTTTTCTCGATGAATTCAGGAATACATTTGCAAACAAAGCCCGTTTTTCCGCACTCACCTCTTGCAAACCAAACCTTTAGGGTCTGGCCTGAGTAGTTACAAGTTTTTTTCTTATTCTTCGCGGCTTTGCGCCTTTGCGTCAAATTTTTGCCAAATAAAATTCAGTTCCTATTCCTCCACCGAAAGATTCAACACCTCATCCAACGCCCTCGCCAACCTATCCAATTGCTCATACGTAATCACCAACGGCGGCAACAAACGCAACACCGTCATCCCCGCATTCAATGCGATGATCCGCCGCTCCTGCAACGCCTTCACATACGGCGTCACCTTCTGCTTCAACTCGATCCCGATCATCAACCCCATCCCGCGCACCTCCCGCACCACCGGCGACTGGATCGCCCGAATCTTTTCCATCAAATACGCTCCCTTCTCCGCCGCCTGACCCGGCAGATTCTCCGTCTCGATCACCTCCAACGCCGCGAGAGCCGCCGCACACGCCAACGGATTCCCCCCGAACGTCGAACCATGCGCCCCCGGTACGAGGTTCTTCACCGCCCCGCCGATCAACACCGCCCCCCTCGGCAGGCCCCCCGCCAACGATTTCGCCACGCACAACAAATCAGGGATCACCCCACTGTGTTCGATGGCAAACATCTTCCCCGTCCGCCCGAACCCCGTCTGCACCTCATCCACGATCAACAGCGCCCCCCGCGCCGAACAAAGCTCCCGCGCCGCCTGCAAATATCCTTCGGTTGTACACAACCCATCCGCCGGATACACCCCGCCCTCCCCTTGCACCGGCTCCAAAATCACCGCCGCGGTCTCATCCGTGATTGCCTTTTCCAACGCCCCAATGTTGTTGTACGGCACATGGCTGAACCCCGGCACGAGCGGCTCAAACCCCGCCCGATACTTCTTATTGTGCGTCGCCGACAACGCCCCAAACGTCCGCCCGTGGAACCCGCGCATCGTTGCCACCACGTTCGTCCGCCCGGTGGACAATCGCGCAAACTTCAACGCCGCTTCGACCGACTCCGTCCCCGAATTGCAGAAAAACACCCGGTCTAGTCCTGGTACGAGCGTGGTCATCTTCGCCATCAATGCCGCCCGTTTGTCGTTGGGGAACGTCTCGAACAGCGTGATCAACGTCCCCGCCTGTTCGGCAATCGCCGCCGCGACCTTCGGGTGTGCATGCCCCAAATTCGCCACCCCGTGCCCGGATGAGCAGTCGAGGTACTCATTCCCCTCACTGTCCCACAACGTCGCCCCCTGCCCGCGCTCAAACGCGAGGGGTTGTTTAGCGTAGACGCCGGAGGTGTGTTGGGATTCGATGTCTAAGATTTGGTATGTATCCATTGTTTTCCTATAATTCGTTCGTAGTCAGGCACGAAGGCTTTGCGGAGTGCCGCGCCGCCTCGCCATTCAGCGATGAATAGGAATTCATCGCCTGATAGACAAATCCCGTTGTTGAACATTTCCAAATTGATCTGACAATCCTCTTCCGGCCCACCGGGGGATGAAGTCCCCCGGCTACGAGACAACGCCGGATGAATCCGACTTTCATAGCCCGGTTTAGCGGGCGTCGTTTTGTAGCCCGGCGACTTCATCGCCGGGCGGGGGTTGTCAGAATAATTAGTCAAAACACAAAAACGGGTTGGGGCATGTTCAACATGCTTCAGCATGTTTTTATGCCAGACGCCGAATTCCTATTCGGCGGCGCTTCGTTCGAGGTATCCGTTCGTAGTCAGGCACGGAGGCTTTGCGGAGTGCCGTCTCGCCATTCATTCAGCGATAAATAGGAATTCGGCGGCTTTTTCTCTTTTTCTCTTATCTTTGCGGCTTTGCCCCTGCGCGTCTTTGCGTTAAATCTCAGCCTCCCCAATCACCGTCCCCCTCCCTGCCAGCGCGCCGGAAATCGGGTTTTCCACCCTCCCATCCGCGATGATCACCCGCCCCACCCCGCCGTTCAACGCCTCCTCCGCGCCCAACACCTTCTTCTTCATCCGACCTTGCGCCGCCTCCAGCGCAGAGGGGAGTTGGGCAACGGACAATTGATGGATCAGCGTGCTTTCATCGGGGAAATTCCGCATCAGCCCAGGGACAGCGGTCAACAAAACGAGCGTATGCGCCTTCAACGCCGCCGCAACCATCGCCGCCGCGCGGTCGGCGTCCACGTTCAACGCGGTTGTACCCAACCGCCCCTCGCCCGCGGGGCTGACCGCCATCGGTGCGATGACCGGAACGTATCCGCCCGCGAGCAGAGTCTCCAACAATGGGACATTTACCTGCTCGATCTTCCCGGTGTAATCATCGCGGATCATGATGCGCTTCCCGTTCTCGACACTTTGCACCGCCGTTTTCCGCGTGGCCTGGAGCAAACGCCCATCCACCCCACTCAACCCAAACGCGTTTACGCCGAGTGATTGGAGTTGTTCCACGAGCAAGGTGTTGACCTTTCCGTTCACCGCCATCGCGAATATCTCCAGCGTGGCCCGGTTGGTGTACCGGGAAGTGAACCCGGACGGGGACGTGATCATCTTCGGGGGTTGGCCCAACGCCTCCCCCAACGCGTTCGCCTCCGCCGACCCGCCGTGAACGAGCACCAACCGCTTCCCCGCCCCAATCAGCCCTACCGCATCCCTGCAAATCGCCGAAAAATCTACCCCCTCCGTGCCTCCCAACTTAACTACAATCGTATTGGTCATACTTCCTCTCAATTTTTTAACGCAAAGTCCCAAAGATGCAAAGGCGCAAAGAAACCTTAAAAACCTTTGCGGCTTTGTTTCTTGGCGGCTTTGCGTTAAAGTTGCGATTAAATTGGATGCAAGCCCATAAACTCCAACCCAGTCGTTTCATCCAACCCAAGCATCAAATTCATGCACTGCACCGCCGAGCCGGACGCGCCTTTCATCAGGTTGTCAATCGCACACATCGCGACGACGTGCCCATTGCTTTCGTCCAACTCAAACCCCAAATCCGCGTAATTCGATCCCGCCAAAATCTTCGGTTCGGGGACACGATAAATGCCGCGTTGCTCTTTGACGATGCGGATGAACGGGTTTTCATTCGCCACGGCGCGGTACGCCTTCCACAAATCCTTCGTCGTCACGCCGGGTTTGACGGTGGCGTGCGCCGTTGCCAACACCCCGCGCACGATGTCCACCGAAGTCATCGTGAGCGAGACATTCGGCAATCCCAACTCCTGCATCACCTCCGCCGTGTGCCGGTGCCCGAACGGGGAAAACGTGCGGATCACCGACGACCGTTCGGGGTGGTGCGAGCCGGGATTCCCCTCCGCGCCGCCTTCCGACGAACCGACTTTGATCTCGATAATGATCGGGGACGCAGTCTCGATCAAATCCGCCCGGTTGTCCCCAACCGCGTTCACGAGCGGGAGTAGCGCCAGGTTCGACGCGGTCGCGTTGCACCCTACCCCACTGATGTAGTTTGCGCCCGCCATCTCCGCCCGGTGAAGTTCGGGGAGGCCGTAGACGAACTTGTTCATCCATTCCGGCGCGGCGTGTGGGGAACCGTACCATTTTTGGTAAACCGCCGCATCCCGCAAACGGAAATCGGCGGACAAATCTACGATATTCGGGGCGAGGGCAGCGTAGTGTTCGATTTTCGTCTGCGCCTGCCCGTGCGGGAGGGCGAGGAATAACACGTCCACAGGTTCCAACTGTTCGGGGCTGGAAAATTTCAGGGTGGTGCGTTTCCGCAGGTTGGGGTGGGTTTGATATACGAATTCACCCAGGCGGGAGCGGGAGGTGACCTGCACCACTTCCACTTCGGGATGGGCGATCAACAGCCGAAGCAGTTCCCCGCCCGTGTAGCCGGAGCCGCCGACGATAGAGACGCGGGTCATGGGAGGCCTCCTGAAATACGATTTTTGTTCGTAGTAGGGGCTTCAGCCCCAAAGCCAGGCACTGAAGTGCCCACTACGAACTTCCCCAGGGCTGGGACACCGTTTGACAAACGCCGTTCCCTCGCCTCAGCCGCTACGCCGATCACGTAATGCACAATCTCATCGGCGATATCCACGTTGCTGACGGGTTGGGCAGTGTGGAACTCCATCGTGTGGTTGATCTCGTTGACGAGCAGACCCCGTTCGGGATGCTCGACCAAATCCACCGCGAGGACACCCCCGCCCCTTCCCTGCGTGTCAGGGCAGGCCATCGCATTTGCCGCGCCCAGGCACAACGCTTCGATTTCTGGGGTGATCGGGCACGGTTCGCCCTCGCCGCCCCGCGCGGTGTTTGTGATCCAGTGTTCGGACTTGCGATAGATCGCGGTCAGCACCCGGTCGCCCACCACAATCGCGCGGATGTCCCGCCCCGGTTTGCGGATATATTCCTGGATGTAAAAGACCGAATGTTGCACGGAGCCGAGCGTGGCTTTGTGTTCGAGGATCGCTTCCGCCGCGTCCCGGTCGTTGATCTTCGCCAGCAGACGCCCCCACGACCCGACCACGGGTTTGAGCACGACGGGGTAGCCATACGATTCGATGGTTTCCAGCGCCGATTCGGGGGTGAATGCGACCATGTTGTGGGGTTGGGGGATGCCCGCTTTGGCGAGGAGCGCGCTGGTCATCAGTTTATCGCCGCACGCTTCGGCCACGGCGGCAGTGTTGACGGTGGGCACGCCCCAGGTGTTGAGGATTCGCAGGGCGTAGAGGCCGGTGTTGTAGCTGATACTGCGCTCCAACACCGCATCGTAGGTTTGCCAGGAGCCGGGGGCTTCGAGGTTGAAGGAGATCAGGCGGTCATCGAGCCGCTCGTAATCCAGGCCGCGCTTTTCCATGGCGGCGAAGATCCATTTTTCTTCGACCCGCACGCGGGAGTAGAGGACGCCAATTTTGAGTCGTTTGTGCATATTTGTCGGTTGGTTTGTTAGTTTGTCGGTTGGTACACAGGTATTTACCTTATCTACCTGTATACCTTATTTACCTGTGTACTTTCTATTCGCCCCAGTCTTCTTGTTCCATCGGCGCGAGATCAACCGAGGCAGGATTAAGGGCAGTGACTTCCAAATCTACGCCGCAATCGGGGCAGACGAGGATTTCGCCAACGACGGTATTGGCTTCGAGGCTGATTTCAGCGGCACATTCGGGACAGGTTACGGTATTCATGAGGGTTTCTCCTTTTTTTGGGGGTAGCATAGGGCCTTGTGCCCGTCTCCACGCCCACAAGGGGCTATGCTACGATTGCTTTTGCTTGTTCTAATTGATATTTGACCGCGTCGGGGGCAGTGCCGCCGAGCGCGTTTCGGGTTTCGATAGATTTTTGGGGGTCAAAGACCTGGGTCACAGCGGGGTCGGTGACGCCCAACGTTTGCCAGTCCGCCATCGTGAGTTGATCGAGTGGGGTTTCTTTTTCAATCGCCAGACGGACGGCTTTTCCGGCGGTGGCGTGGGCTTCGCGGAAGGGGACGCCTTTTTTCACGAGAAAATCGGCCAGGTCGGTGGCGAGCATCGCGGGGTCAATGGCGGCGCGCATCCGCGCGGGGTGGAGGGTGATCGTGTCCAGTGCCCCCGCCAAAACCGGGAGCAAGGCCAGCAGGGTGTCCGTCGCCTGAAACACCGGCACTTTGTCCTCCTGCAAATCCTTGTCATACGTCGAAGGTAAGCCCTTCAACGTCGCCAACAGCCCCACCAACAGCCCGATCAACGTCCCCGCCTTCCCCCGCGTCAGCTCAAACACATCTGGGTTTTTCTTTTGCGGCATCAGGCTGGAGCCGGTGGAATACGCGTCGGACAGGGTGAAAAAGCCGAACTCTGCCGTGGTGAACAGGATGACCGCCTCCGCCAGTTTGCTGAGGTGAACGCCCACCGTT
>JABWBV010000357.1 GCA_013359445.1 Anaerolineales bacterium
AAGTTCGGCTTCGGCAGGGGGAACCCACACATCGCAGTCTTCCAAATGGCCCATTTCGCGGATTTCCGGGTTGGTGAAGGCCGCCTGGGCGGGGCCACGGCGTCCGAGCACATACACCTCTTTGACTTTGCTGTTCTTGAGGGCTTCAAAGGCATAATCGGCAATGTCCGTTTTCATTAACTCTTCGGGGGTACGGCAAAGGATGCGCGCGACATCCATCGCCACGTTCCCAATGCCGACAACCGCGACCCGTTCCTGGCTCAGGTCGAATTTCAGGTGGCGGAAATCGGGGTGACCGTTATACCAGGCCACAAACTCGGTCGCGGGGTGGCTCCCTTCGAGGTCTTCGCCGGGGATGCCCATCAAACGATCCGTTTGGGCACCCGTGGCAAAAAGTACCTGATGATAATACTGCTGGAGGTCTTCCAATTTTATATCTGTGCCGTATTCCACGTTGCCATAAAAGCGGAACCGTGGGTCCGCCGCGGTTCGGTCGTAGGCCTTTGTGACGGATTTGATTTTTTGATGATCGGGAGCAACGCCGCCGCGTACAAGGCCGAACGGGGTGGGTAAACGGTCATACATATCAACGGCAACGGCCAGATTCGCCCGCTTGAGTAAACTGTCCGCGGCATAAAACGCGGAGGGGCCAGAGCCAATGATGGCAACGCGGAGGGGGTTAGAGGGGGTACCGATGGTGGACATGAGCTGTTTCCCTTATTCTTCTTCGGCAATCATCATGGTTTGCAGGGTATAAACCTGCCCCTGATAACTATCCCGTTGCGCTTTCATCACATCACCGATGGTGACAATGCCCATCAATTTCCCGTTTTCGACAACGGGAAGATGACGAAAACGTTTTTCGGTCATCGTGTGGGCGACATTTTGCACATCGTCTTGGGGCGCACCAACGACCAGGTTTTTGGTCATGACCTCGTGGACGGGGGTGGAAAAATCCGGGTTGTCTTGGGCGACAAAGCGTAAAACATCACGTTCGGTGAGGATGCCCGCAAGTTTGCCGGTTTCATCAAGTACGAGCAAGCCGCCGATGTTATTGGTGTTTAACACTTGGAGGGCGTCTTTGATCGTTTGGTGGGGCTGGATGGTATGAACCTGCCCCCCTTTTCGAGCAAGAATATCTCTGATTTTCATGGGAACTCCTGAAGGGATGAATATTGGTACTTTTGCCGGAAAGTTTTTCATAAAAGGATGGCAGGGGAGATGTAAATCCCCCCTGCCATCCTTTTTTTGAGAAACTTAAACCCGAACTGTGAGTACGTATGAAAATGGATCAGAATCCAGTATCGGACGCAGAAATGTGCCAACCTGGAAAACCTTACTTTTCGGTAGCGTAAGGTGCGCGGGGGAGAGGATGCCTGAGTGAAGATAAATGGTGAAGGGTCAATTGCCCTCTCTCCGCGAGGACAGATGCAAGAGGTTTACCAGGGCACTTCTTGCCCCAAACCTAATTGCCGGGCATTTTTTAAGGCCAGGTGGGCCGCCACGGCATCTTGCACGGCCACGCCCACCGATTTGAAGAAGGTGATTTGATCGGGGGTGGTGCGTCCTGTTTGCGTACCGAGAACGATTTCGCCCAGTTCGGCGGCGTTTTGCCAGGCGAACGTGCCCTCGGCGACCGCGCGGAGGATTTCTCCGGCTTCGGCCTGGCACGCGGTGCGGGAGTCCACCACCACGCGGGCACGGGCCACGGTCGCGGGGGGAATTTCGATCATTGCGGGAGTGTACGAGCCGACGCCGGTCACGTGGGTGCCCGGGCGGAGGTCGGTGTCGTCAAAGAGGGGGGTTTGGGTGGTGGTGGCGGCGCAGACGATGTCAGCTTCGGCAAGCGCCTGGCGCGGGGTGGCCGCGGCGATGAGCGTGGCGGGGACGCGGGGCGTCATCTCTTCGATAAAGGTGTGAACCTGTGCGGGGTTGAGGGCGTAGATCCAGACTTTTTCGATGGGGCGGACCGCACACACGGCTTCGAGTTGGGTGCGGGCCTGTACGCCTGAACCGAACAGGGCAACGGTGCGGCTCTCCGCGCGGGCCAGGAGGTCGGCGGCGGCGCCCCCCCCCGCGCCGGTGCGGATGGCGGTCAGCGTGCCCCCTTCGAGCAGGGCGAGCATTTGCCCGGTGGCGGCGTCCATCACGAGCACGGCGGCGTGGATGAAAGGTAATCCCGCGGGGACGTTGTGCGGGAAGAGCGTGACGATTTTAAGGGTGAGGGCATCGCCTTCTTGGCCGGGAACGTAGGCGGGCATGAAGAGCGCGGTGGCGTTTTGGGGCGGGATGGGGAGGCTGGTGCGAAGGGGGAGGTGGGCCTGCCCGGCGGATAGGGTGGCATAGGCCTGTTTCATGGCTTCGATGGTTTCCCGCATGGGGAGGGCGCGGCGGACGTCGGTGGCGTTGAGGATTAGCATCGTTTGGGGGGTTAAAAAATTACAGGTTGAAAGTGATGGGTTGATTTTACCTCAACCTACTCCCTTCAACCTGTTGCTTGTGGGAAAAGTTGTTTACTCGATCCCTAGGTATGCTTTTTGGACCATCTCATTTTTCTGGAGGTTGGCTCCGGTGTCAGTAAGGACGATTTGTCCGGTTTGGAGGACGTAACCCCGGTGGGCAATGGAGAGGGCCATGAGGGCGTTTTGCTCGACGAGGAGGATGGTCATGCCTTCTTTGTTGACCGCTTCGATGGTGTCGAAAATGCTTTCGACGAGGATGGGGGCCAGGCCCATCGAGGGTTCGTCCATGAGGAGGACGGTGGGGCGGGACATGAGGGCGCGGGCGGTGGCGAGCATTTGCTGTTCGCCGCCGGAGAGGGTGCCGGAGAGTTGGGTGCGGCGTTCGTGGAGCCGGGGGAGCAGGCCGAAGACCCAATCCAGGTCTTTTTGAATGCCGGCTTTGTCGTTGCGGTGATAGGCCCCGAGTTCCAGGTTTTCTTTGACCGTCATTTTGGCAAAGACGCCGCGTCCTTCGGGCACCATGGCGATGCCTTTGTAGACCATTTGGTGGGCTGGGTATTTGTCGAGGTTTTCGCCGTTGAGGGTGACGTGTCCCTGGCGGGGTTTGAGCAGGCCGCAGATGGTGCGGAGGGTGGTCGTTTTGCCCGCGCCGTTGGCCCCGATGAGGGTGACGATCTCGCCTTTTTCGACCTTGAGGGAGATGCCTTTGAGGGCGTGGATGTTGCCGTAGTAGGTATGGATGTCGTTGACTTCAAGGAGCGCCATAGGTTTCTCCGATTAGTGGGACGTTTGCCCGGTGGGGGCGCCTAGCCCGGAGGCCGCGCCGCGTCCGAGGTAGGCTTCGATGACCCGCGGGTTGTGTTGAATGTCGAGGGGGGTTCCTTCGGCGATTTTTTGTCCGAAGTCCATCACGGTGATGCCCTCGCTGATGCCCATGACGACGCGCATGTCATGTTCGATGAGGAGGATGGTAATGCCTAGTTCGTCGCGCAGGTTGTGGAAGAACCCGGTCATTTCTTCGGTTTCGGCGGGGTTCATGCCCGCGGTGGGTTCGTCGAGGAGCAGGAGTTTGGGTTGGCTGGCCAGGGCACGGGCGATTTCGAGGCGGCGTTGTGCACCATACGGCAGGTTGCGGGCCAAGTGGTCGCCCATCCCGCCCAGGCCGACAAAGCGGAGCAGACGGCGGGCTTCTTCTTCGGCGGCTTTTTCCTCCTGGCGGAAGCGTTTGGTGTTTAGAATGGCTTCTACCCAAAAGGTTTTTAAGCGCGGATGTTGGCCGACCAACACGTTTTCGATGGCGGTCATGTTGGAAAACAGGCGGATGTTTTGGAAGGTGCGGGCGATGCCGGCGTTGGTAATCAGATCGGGGGTTAACCCGTGAATGGCGTGGCCGTTGAAGTGGATTTCCCCGGCGGTGGGGGTATAAAAGCCAGTAATGCAGTTGAAAAAGGTCGTTTTGCCTGCACCATTGGGGCCAATGACGCTGTAAATCGTTTTTTCTTCAATTTCGACGGTCAGATCGTTGACGGCTACCAGACCACCGAAGCGTTTGGTGATGTTTTTTGCAGAGAGGATGGGGGCCATAGATATTTCTCCTGATCACTCAGCGGGGGCGAGTTCTTCGCTTGAATGCAGTTCCCGTTTATGCACTTCTTCAGGCAGGAAGCCTTCGGGCTTGACGAGCATCATGACGATGAGCAGGATGCCATACATGAGCAGGCGGTACTCAGCAAATTCCCGCAACAACTCTGGCATCCCGACCAAAATGAACGCCCCCACCAACACGCCAGGGATGCTCCCCATGCCCCCGACGATGATGAGTGCCAACGCATTGATCGAGATGAGCAAGCCAAAGCTGTTGGGGAAGATCGTCCCCAGGCGGGAGGCATAAATCGCCCCCGCCAGGGCGGAGAACCCAGCCCCGGTGGCAAACGCCAACAGTTTGGTCTGAATCAGATTGATGCCCATCGCTTCGGCGACATCTTCATCTTCGCGCATGGCCATCCACTGCCGCCCCAGACGAGAGGTGCGAAGCCGGATGGAGACAAACCCGGCCAGCAACGCGCCGATCAGGACGGGGTAATAAATATCTTGGGGCGAGTCCAGAATGAGCGAGCCGAATTGGGGGGGGGGAATTTTGAGCACGCCTTGTGCCCCTCCCATGAAGGGTTTGAACCAGTCGGAGAGCGCCAGGATGCGGATAATTTCCCCAAACCCGAGGGTGACAATCGCCAGATAATCCCCACGCAGACGTAGAACGGGGAACCCAAGGATCAGGCCAAACAGCACCCCGATCACGACGGCGATAGGCAAGGCTGTGATGAACGTAAAGCCACCGGTGCCCAACTCCCCCGTCGAGGTGAGCAACCCCATCGTGTACGCGCCAAACGCAAAAAAGGCAACATATCCGAGATCGAGAAGGCCCGCAAAGCCCACCACAATATTCAACCCCAATCCCATGATGACGAACAACCCAACCAGGAAAAGAACCTGGCTCAGGAAGGTCCCAACCAGTTGGGGCAGGAAGAGAATCACCAGCCCCAGGAGCACATACCCGGCATACTGCACCTGTTTTTGCCGCCCCGCCGGCAGGGCTTGTAAACGGGATTTTGATTTTTGTCCAACCTGGAAGTAAGACAGCCCGAAAATGATGAGAAAGAGCACGATAGCAGAAAAGGGATTGAGCGATTTATTTTGGAATAATAACGACACGATCCCACGCCCAAAATTTTCCTGGAGAATCTGCCCAACGTTTTCGGAAAACAAGCCGATGAGCAGAGTCCAGACAAGGCCATTGGTCAACGCCCCTTGGAAGCGGTCCGGCAAAAGGTCTAGGGCGGCTCCCAAAGCGCCCAACACCCCGCTCAAGACGACCAAGATGATGGAGCCGGGGACAACACCCGCCTCGAAAGTGAGTTGGTTGATGAGAAAGGGGGAAATGTTGGAAAAGACCGCCCGCACATTCATCACCTGTGTGAGACCAATCACCACCAACAAAGGCAAACTCGCCACCAACCCCGCCACGACCCCGGCCATCAGGATTTTATTCCCAGGCTCTTGGGCATATTTTCGGCGTACAAGGAACCCAGCCCCCAATGCCCCCAAAATAATCATCACATCCCCCAGTGAAAAAAACGTGCCGATCAAATTCCGGGTAGAAAAGGTTTCCACCATGCCGACAGCGCTTACATAAAGCGTCACAAGCCCACCAATTAAACCATACTGCAAGACTGTTTTCCATTGGAAAGGATTTATCTCTTTCATGTGGGCCTCCTATGCTTTCTTTTCGGCAAGACGTTCACCGAGGATGCCTTGCGGGCGGAAGATCAAAATGAGCACAAGCATCACGAAGGCGAAAGCATCTTTGAGTTGGTTCGCGGCGGGGATGCCCAACCCCTCCAAAATCAGATTGGGGCCAAGGGATTCAAACACCCCAAGGAAAATCCCGCCGAACATCGCACCGGGCACGTTGCCAATCCCCCCCAGAACCGCGGCCGTAAACGCCTTCAAACCGGGGAAAAAGCCCATGAAGAAGTACACCCCTTGCGGGCGGAACAACCCGTTCAATACACCCGCCGCCCCTGCCAGCGCCCCCCCCAGTGCGAACGTGGTCACGATGACCCGGTCAATATCAATGCCCATCAAACGGGCCACATCTTTGTCTTCTGAAACCGCGCGCATCGCCTTACCCATTTTGGTTTGTTCCACAAACAGGTATAACGCGCCCATCAAACCGACTGCCGCAATCAGCACGACGATTTGAACCCCAGGAATGCTGAACCCAAAGATGGGCAAATCCTGGCTTAAGGCCGGCACTTCAGGATAAGAGTGAAATTCTGCCCCAAACAGGCCGCGGAAAGTGTATTGCAAGGTAAAGGAGGCCCCAATGGCCGTAATCAGGGGCACCAAACGGGGCGCACCCCGCAAGGGGCGATAAGCCACCCGCTCCAATAGGACCGCAATTCCTAGAGAAGTTCCAGAGGCTAAAGCTAAAAGTAGAATAATCGCAATAAATGGTTGGGCGGCTAAAAATCCACTGGCGGCGAAATATTCGGCCAGGAAAACAGCTGTAAAGGCCCCGGCCATGAAGACTTCTCCGTGTGCGAAGTTAATCATCCGAAGAATACCATAGACCAAAGTGTAGCCCAGGGCAATCAGCGCATAAATACTACCTTGCGCCAGCCCCGCAAAAACCAGAGTAGTCCATTGTTCGGCGGTGTAGCGGCCTGTTTGAAGCGTGTTTGTGATGCCAATCCCCAAAATGATCAGGACAAAGACTTGAAAAAGCCTTAAGAACAGATCAACCCAAGAAAGTCGTTCGAGGCGTTCTTTGAGCATAGTACTTCTCCGAAATCCCAAGATTTGGTCTATGAAGGGTGTATATAACAGTGGTGAGCCAGGGCAGTTGCCCTGGCTCACCCTTACGATGAGCGCGTCACATAATGTCAACGCGGGTTGTTGGATTTACGGCCACACCGCCGCAGGAGGCCATGCGCCATCCACTTCACCTTGGGTAATTTCGAACACACCCAGGGCTTCACCGGTGGCGCAGTCGCCATTTTCGGTACAGCTGAGTTTACCGGTCAGACCGTTGAAGTCTTTCAGGTTGGTGATGTAATCACGCAGAGCCTGGCGACCAATGTGAAGGGTGCCATCTTCGTCCTGTGTGGCAACGGCGGCAATCGCATCGAAGAGAATGTTCGTTGCATCATAAGCGAAAGCGTGGAAGCCACTCGGGGGCGGGCCACCGAATTTGGTTTCCCATTTGGTGATGAACGCATCGTAGGTTTCGCCGGTGACGTAGGGGCCGGAGAGGTACATGCCCACCACGTTGGGGCCAGAGTTTTCGGGGAAGGTATCGGCAAACAAGCCGTCTGCGCCCATCAGGATGGTGTTTTCCAACCCGGCAATTT
>JABWBV010000358.1 GCA_013359445.1 Anaerolineales bacterium
CGGGGGCTCGACAGCTTTTTCCAGGAACTCACCCGGGACAATCTTCACGCGCTGCTGGTGCAGGAGCTTGGGCACGCGCATCGCCTCGATGAGATGTGCGCGACGGTCGCAGAGTCGAAGTTGCAACGTGCGGCGATGGTGCGCGGACCGGAATTGCTCGTTCACATTACGGCCGGGAACATTCCGAACTCGGCGCTCCTTAGCATCGTGCTGGGACTGCTGACGCGCTCAGCGCAGTTTGTGAAATGCGCGCGTGGCGCCTCGTTCCTTCCGCGATTGTTTGCACACTCGATTTATGAGGCGGATGCCAAGCTCGCGTCGTGTCTCGAGCTCGCGGAGTGGCGTGGCGGCGACCTGCCACTTGAAGAGCCGCTCTTTGCGAACGCGGACTGCGTTACGGCAACAGGGTCCGATGAGATGCTGGCCGATGTCCAGCGACGGTTGCCGCGGCGGGTGCGGTTCCTTGGCTATGGCCACCGGGTGAGCTTCGGTTACATCACTCATGAAGTGCTGTCCGGCTTCGGGGTGAAGAAGATTGTGGCGCGAGCGGCTGAGGATGTGATCGCGTGGAATCAACTCGGCTGTCTCTCTCCGCACTTGATCTACGTGGAGACGGGGGGAGCGGTGCCGCCGGAGTTGTTCGCGGAGAAACTCGCGGAGGAGCTGGCGCGTTGCGAGCGGGATGAACCACGGGGGGAGATTCTGGTCGAGCAATCGGCAGCGATCGCTTCGCGCCGGGATGTGTATCGTCTCCGCGCCGCGGGCGGTCGGGAGACGCAGTTGTGGATGAGCGAAGGTTCCACGGCGTGGACGGTGGTTTATGAAGCGGAGCCGCGGTTTCAGCTGTCGTGCTTGAACCGGTTCGTCTACGTCAAGGCGGTGGCTAATCTGGATGACGTTCTGCGCTCGGCGGACGCCGTGCGTGGGCAGGTGTCCACGGTGGGGATTGCCGCGAACGACGATCGTGCCCAGGAGTTGGCGACACGGCTGGGACGCTGGGGCGTGACGCGGATTTGCCCGCTCGGGCAGATGCAGAACCCGCCGCTGACGTGGCGGCACGACGGACGTCCGGCGTTGGGTGATCTGGTCGAGTGGGTGGGCTGGGAGCAATGAGATTTATGCACATGGAACTTCGAAAGACCTTTCAGTTTGAAGCGGCGCATCTGCTGCCGCTGTTGCCGAAGACGCACAAATGTCGCCGCCTGCACGGCCATAGCTTCAGCGTGGAGATCGCGGTGGCCGGGCCGTGCGATCCCAAGCTCGGGTGGGTGATGGATTACGCGGACATCTCGGCGGCGTTCAAACCGATCTGGGCGAAGCTCGACCACTACTACTTGAACGAGATTCCTGGGCTCGAGAATCCCACGAGCGAGATGCTCGCGGCTTGGATTTGGAAGAAGCTGAAACCGAAGCTGCCGTTGCTTACGGAGATTGTCGTGGCGGAGACTTGCCAGTCGCGGTGCGTGTATCGAGGCGAGGCACGATGACGAATCTCGCCCGAAGTTCGCTCTGGCTTTATGTTCTGTTCGCGCTGTCTGGCGCAGCAGGGCTTGGCTACCAGATGGTCTGGGTGCGGATGCTCGCGGCGGGACTGGGTCATGAAACGCCGGCCATGTTGGGAGTCGCTTCCGCGTTTCTCGGCGGACTGGCGGTGGGCGGGTGGATCTTCGATCGACGCATCGCCCATGCGGAGAATCCTGCGCGTTGGTACGCGGCGATCGAAGTTGTCATCGCGGGCGCCGGAGTAATCACCGCACTGACGATTCCATGGATGAACGAACTCGCGCTGCGGCTCGCGGGTCCATCGCCATCGCCGCTGCTCCAGTGGCTGATCGTTTTCGTGCTGCCGTTTGTTACGTTGTTGCCGGCCACGGCGGCGATGGGGGCGACGTTCCCGGTGATGGAGTGTTTCCTTGCACGCTGGAGCGGTGGTGAACGGTGGGTTGGTGCAGTTTACGCCGTGAATACCTTCGGAGCGGTGCTTGGCACGCTGGGCAGTGTTTTTCTCCTGATGCCGGCGATAGGGTTTCGCGGAAGTCTCTTCGTGCTCGCGACGATGAATCTCGTGTGCGCGGCGATAGCCTGGGCGAATTTTGGGCGAGCGTTCGCTTCGGGCGAAAAACTGGCTGAGCGCTCGAACAAGACCGTCCGGGTGCAATCGAAGAGTGGAGTCGTGGCGGCGTGGGTTTCCGAGCAGAGGGCGCTGGTGACGTTGTTCTTCACCGGATGGATTGGGATTGGGTTTCAGTTCGTCGTGGTTCGAGGTTTGTCCCAAGTGCTGGAGAACACGGCCTACACGTACGCGTCGGCGCTGGCGGTGTATCTGGTAGGAACTTCACTCGGTGCGGCGCTGTACCAGCGCAGGTATGGGAAGTTGCCGGGCGAGGTATTGCTTGGACGTTTGCTGGTTGGAGTGGCGCTGGTGTGCGGTGCTGCTCTGCTCGTGCTTCCGTGGACTGGACAACTTTATCCTGCGCTTCGCGCGTCGCTGGGCGATTCGCTGACGGCGACGGTGGTGAGCTGGTTTTTGGCGCATTTGGAGAATAACTTGGGGAAGTGATCTCCCACCAAAATATCTGTGACCACTTGATATTCGCGACTCAATTCTTGTCGTGGATATCAAACTGTCGCGGATGTAAGACCGACTTTTTCATTTGGTGTGGGGTGCTCCTATGATCTCTCGAAAAAAAAAGTGGCGGTTCTACAACCGCCTCTTTTTTGTACCTTCTCTTCTTACCGTCGCCGGAAGATGATCCACACCCCCATCACGATCAAGATCACCGGCCAGAACTTCCCAATCATTTCGAGAATATCCAACGCCGCGCCCCCCATGTAGAGCGCCGCACCGATGGTCGCCAAAATCCCGCCGGGGATGAGCGCCCACCAGTGCTTCTCGTTGGAAAAGACCAGCGAGAGTAGGGTGATCAGGACAAAGCCGCCGCCAAACGCCAGCATAAACACACCGGGTTCCTGTTCGCCTTCCAGCCCCAACGTTTCCGACAGGTAGATGCCCGCGCCGAGGCCGATCAGGATGCCGCCGGGGATCAGCAGACCGCCCGTGCGGGTGATCATGCCCCAAATCAGGAAGATCAACCCCAGACCGGGGAGAAACAGTTTGCCGACGGAGGGGATTTCGACGATTTGATTGACGAGGAATAATCCGCCAAGCAGGATGAGGACTAAGCCACTAATGATCCGGTTGCGCCGGGTGTGGGACAGTTTGGTTTGGTTTTCTGCAGTCATTTTCTACTCCTTTATCAGAAGAATAAGTACGTTTAGGATGTCTTTAGTTTATAACACGACCAGTCATGTTCGGTAGTGCTGGAAGTCACGCACCAGTCATATGCCTGGAGTACAATACACGTCAAGGAGCGAGATATGTCTTTTCCCATTGCAGTCATTTCAGATATTCATGGCATTTCCCCGGCCCTGCGCGCCGTGTTGGAAGATATTCGTCCATTCAAGTGTAAGCAAATCTTCGTCATTGGCGACATTATCAATGGCCTTGATCCGGCTGGGTGTGTGGATTTGCTGTTGGAAACGCCCAACGTCACCGCCCTCAAGGGCAATGCCGAATATTATCTGCTGAGCACCGATTTCGACACCTTCCCCAAACGGGAAGAGCCCATGTACAGGGATTTGATCCAACTGATTCAGTGGTGGAATGCCCGTCTTTCCCCCGCCCATCGTGCCTGGATTCAAGCCCTGCCCGATTATCTCGTTTGGAATGGGTGGCTGTTCGTCCACGATTCCCCAGAGGGACGCATGTATCCCGAAACCCGGTACGTCCCCGGCGTGGAAGAAAAGCATCAGGAGATGTTCTATCACGATAAAGGGTTGCACGCCAATTTAAGCCCGGTGGAAGTTGAAAAAGTGGTGGCGTTTCTCGAATTGCACGGTTTTTCGGGCGTCTTTGCCGGGCACACCCACACCCCGTTTATTCAAACCTGGGGCAATAAAAAGATATGCAACACAGGCAGTGTGGGGATGCCCCTCGATTACGACCCGCGCCCTTCCTGGGTTTTGGTGGACTCTCACGACAACCTCACGCTCCGCCGGGTGACATATGATCTACGTGAGACCTACGCCCTGGTGGACAATACCCCCGATTACTTTGATTTCCAATTCCCCGGACGGGCGGACGCGTTCAAAAAAATGTACGAAACCGGGATTTATTGGGGCGTCCACATGCGAAAAGACCCTCGTTCGTAGTGAGGCACGCCAGTGCCTTTCCCGGCACTGGCGTGCCTCACTACGAACGAGAAACACGAACAGTGAATTACTACCACACCCCCGGAATTAGCCGGAACCGTACCTGTGTTTGATAATCCGCATACCCTGCCAGTTCCGCCCGCAAAAACCGGTCTTCCGACCACGTTTTGAGCAGGTGGGTGACCAGCAACCCTACAAAAGCCAGCCCATTCCACCAGGTGGGGAAAACCAACGTGGTGCCCAAATACATCGCCAACGCCATCGTATAAATCGGATGGCGAACGAGGCGATACGGGCCGGTATCCACCACCTGATGATGGGGTTGTAACGTCGTATCTGCCGCCCAAAACTTTCCGAGATAATGACGGCAATAAAACGTCCCGATCATCCCGCCCAACGTCAGCAATGCTCCGATCCCCCGGAGCCAAAGGGGCGCGCCTGCCCCGGACGGCGTCACCCACCCGAACGAGATCAGCACCCCCGTGCCAAACAGGATCAGCACCAGGATCAGAATGCTGACCAATAGGCCGGTATCCAGCCGGGAGTTGGATGTCACCGCGTGTTTCACATCCCGCGCCAGTAACCGCCCGCCGCCCCAATAAAAGATCAGCCAATACACCCAACAAAACAAGGTTAAGAACGAGAAAAAAGTTTGCATAAAAGTCATTACTCACTTTCAAAGGGGTAAAACTCGAAAAAAAGGGATGGAAGGGAGGATGTACATCCCCCCTTCCATCCCTTTTTTCGAAACTTCCTACGCTTGATGAGTAGTTAAGCAGAAAGTCATTTTAGTCCACTTGCATCGGATGCCCAGGTAAAGTATAGTTATTCGCATCGGATTAGTCCCCCCAAAAGCTCACCACACAAAAAACTCATCAAAGGAACCTGGATGTCCCTCCCTCCCTACCTCCCCCAAGACCGCCTCCGCGCCCTCGCGCGGGGCGAACCCCTCCCCGACCGCACCGGCGGCTCAGCCTTGTTTGCCGACATCTCCGGGTTCACCCCCCTGACCGAAAAACTGACCCAAACCCTCGGCCCCCGGCGCGGCATCGAAGACCTCACCCGCCAGATCAACGCCGTGTACGAGCGCCTGATCGCCGAAGTCGAGCGCTACGGGGGCAGTGTGATCGGCTTTGCGGGAGATGCGATCACGTGTTGGTTTGATGATATGACCGAAGATGGGGGACCGAGGACGGGACAGAATGTTTCATCTGTCCCCCGTCCTCGGTCCTCGGTCCTGGCCGTCAGCACCGCCTTCGCCCTCCAAACCGCCATGCGCCAGTTCCCCGACCTGGGCCTCAAAGTGGCCGTCACCACCGGCACGGCGCGGCGCTTCGCAGTGGGCAACCCGGAAGATCAATACTGGGATACGCTGGCCGGGCACACCATCTCCCGCCTCGCCACCGCCGAACACCTCGCCAACCGGGGCGACATCGTGGTAGACGAACCTACCTACCAGACCATCGCCGATCACGCCCAAGTGGGAGAATGGCGCACGGAGGCGGACGAACGTTTTGCAGTTTTGGCGACGTTCACCTCCGTCATTTCCCCTGTGCCCTCCCTGCCCCCTGACACCATCTCTCCTGACCTCCTCTGCCCCTGGATCAACCCTGCCGTCTTCGCCCGCGAACAGGCCGGGCAGGGTGTTTTCCTCACCGAACTCCGCCCGGCCACCACACTATTTTTGCGTTTTATAGGCATTGACTTTGAAGCGGAGCAAGCCGGGAGCCAACTTGACGCGTTTCTGCACCGGGTACAGGCGGTTTTGCAACGTTATGAAGGCACGTTGATCCAACTCACCATCGGCGACAAAGGCAGTTATCTGTATGCCGCATTCGGCGCGCCCGTGGCCCATGAGGACGATTCCCGCCGCGCGGTCAAAGCGGCGGTGGATTTGCGAAACGCCGCACAAGAAATGTCTTTTCTCACCCCTGTGCAAATCGGTCTCACGCGGGGCACCATGCGCACCGGGGCATACGGCGGCCCCACGCGCCGCACCTACGGCGTACTGGGCGATGAAGTCAACCTCGCCGCCCGGCTGATGACCCTCGCCGCCCCCGGGCAAATCCTGGTCAGCGAACGGGTGCAAAAAGCCACCGCCCACACCTTCACCTTTGAAACTCTGCCCCCTGTCCGCGTCAAAGGCAAAACGGATCTTCTGCCAATCTTTGCCGTCCTCCGCACCCACGTCCCGCACGCGCTCCGCCTGCAAGAACCCACGTATGCCCTCCCGATGGTAGGCCGCACGACCGAACTCCAGACCATCGCCGGGGCACTTGACCAAACCCTGCAAGGCCACGGGCAAGTCATCGGCATTTTCGCCGAAGCGGGCATGGGCAAATCCCGGCTCGCCGCCGAAGCGATACGGTTGGCGCGCGAAAAGGGGTTCATCGGGTATGGCGGCGCGGCGCAGGCGGATGGCGTTCAGACCCCGTACCTGGCGTGGAGACCGGTTTGGGTGGCCTTCTTTGAACTGAACTCCACCGCCCCCCAGCCCGAACAAATCCAGGCGTTGGAAGACGCCCTGCGAACCCGCGTCCCCGAACGTCTCGAGGCCCTCCCGTTGTTAGGCCCCTTGCTCAATCTCGACCTCCCCGAGAACGCCTTCACCCTCGCTCTCGAACCCAAATATCGGCAAAGTGCCTTGCGCGCCCTGCTCGAAGACTGCTTGCGCGCCGCCGCGCGGGAGGCTCCTCTGTTGATCGTGTTGGAAGACCTGCACTGGCTCGATGCCCTCTCGCTGACCATTCTCGATGAACTAGCCCTGGCCTTGCGGGACAGCCGGGTGTGTTTTGTCCTGGCCTATCGCCCGCAACCCCTGGCGCAGGTCACCCCCCGTTTCCAAACCCTGCCCAACTTCACCCAACTGGAACTGACCGAACTGACCCCCGCGGAAGCCACGCAAGCGCTCCACGCCAAACTCACGCAGTTGTACCCCGCGCGGGACGGGCAACTCCCCGCGGCCTGGGTGGCACGGCTCCACGCGCGGGCACAGGGCAATCCCTTTTACCTGGAAGAATTGCTCAACTACCTGCATGCGCGGGGGCTGGACCCCTTCAACCCCGCCGATTTGGACAAAGTTGAACTCCCCGACAGTTTGCACACCCTCATTCTCAGCCGCATTGATCAACTGACCGAAGCGGAAAAA
>JABWBV010000359.1 GCA_013359445.1 Anaerolineales bacterium
AGCGTAGGGGTGATGCCCAAAGTGGTGGTCAAAACAGGGGTGGGAAGCAAGGGAGGGGTCGTCAAGAAACCGATCAATTGATCGAAGAAAAACTTGTCTACCAGTTTTGGCGAGGCACCATTGACTCGAACGTAGTAACCGTTTCCGGTCGGGGCGACGGTCCCCACCTGAATTTCGTAGGTTTCGCCGGAGTCTAGCGTCAGGGTGATGATCGTGCCGGGGGCGTCCAACCCGATCACATCCAGACTCGGGGGGGTGAGGAGGTCGTTCAATACCCGGACGGTGCCAATTTGGTACAAGGCAGAGGTAATGGGGGTTTGATCGGTGCCATCCGGTAAGGTCGGGGGTTGGAGTAAGAGCCAGGTGCCATCCGCGTCTTTTTGCAGTTCGACCGCTTGCCCATCCAATCCTTCAACAAGAACACCGACTAACATGTCACTGGTAAAGTCAAACAGATAGACAGGCGGAGGTTGCGTGGGAGTATCGCTTTCGGGAACCGTTGGGTTTTGCACTTTGTTTCTTTGGAGTAGGTACAAAGCCGAAAGCAAAACGGCAAAGACAGCAAGCAGAATGAGGGTGTTTTTACGAAGCATGGTTATGCCCTTCGGCGACGCTGGAACCAAACAAAAACACCTGCGAAGAGCATTAAGCCCGGAACAACCAGCACAATTAAAAAGAGAAGCAGGTTAAGAATGTAGGTCTGAGGCGGCAGTTGTAAAGTGCGTTGCGTGGTTGTTTTGGGGGTCAGGCTGATGATGTCTTCTTGACCGGCGGCCCAGTCCACCATATTTAGAATTAAATCGGCGTTTCCGTATTGAGCGTAGTAGGCGTTGATGACAAAATCGGAGTCCCCAACCACGATGAGTTGGGCATCATTGATCGGGTTATTGGCAACGACCGCGAGCGGAACCGGGCCAAAAATATCTTCGCCGTCTTCGGGGGCAGGTTGTTGATTCTCCAGCGAGAGGAAATCTGTTTCGGCCCAAGACTGGGTCGAAGTAGAGACCAAGACCGTTTTCGTAATTCCTTCGATATCTGTGACGGAACTGACACTGCGGGCGGTGGGGAACACCGTGGCGACCGACTGAATGGTATCGTTGATGATGACGTGGGAGGCGTATTCGGCTCCGACGGCGACATAGTATACGTTGGCGCTCAGATCGACAATGAGATCATTGCCCATGACAATGCCCCAATTCTCTTGAAGGTACATGGTTAATGGTTCAGGCTCGACGCCAAATTCTGTCAGGGGCACAGGTTCGTACAGGACCATGAGGGCACCGCCCAGATCAACGTAGGTTTTGATCAACGCGACTTCTTCCGGGGTGTACGGAATGGTTGGGCCAGCAACGATGAGGAGTCTTGCATCTTCTGGAATGGCATTGGTTGCTAAGAGGTTGAGCGATTCAACCGTGTAATTTCTGCCTTCGAGTTCGAGTTTGAACAGGTTAACCGAACCATCGCCGGTTTCTTCAAAATTTCGTTCGCCGTGACCGATCAAAAAGTAGACTTTCTGATCGCCAGGGTTTAAGAGGCGGATCAGGGCGGTGGCAATTTCTTGTTCGGTGACAGTGGTGACTTGTTCGATATTGTCTTCCAGTTCAAAGATCAGGGTGCCATCTCGGGTAATGCCATCTTGTTGCGCCCCTAATGGATCAGCACCCGGATCAATGATTTCGTATTCAAAGTTATCCCCTGCATAGAACTTGATATTATCGAGCAAATCGCGTGTCTGCTCCATACTCGCCGCGTTGGAACTGGTGTAATAAGCTCGTACGGTCACTTTGCTGGGCATAGTGGCGAGAATGTCAATCGTTTCCGGGGCAAGGGTGTTGTCTTGGTTTTCGGTCCAGTCCCAACGGAGTTTCCAATCTGTGGCGTTTTGATAGACCAACACATTGAGCACGATGATGATGCCGGTGAAAGCCAGGGAGAGGACAACCGCGTTACTGCCGTAGCGCGCCTGCCGTCCGCTGACCATGTTTCTCGCCCGGTCGGGGTCGAGGAGGATGAACGCCGCGACCCCGATCACAATCAGCGCCAAACTGATCTGAACGGCAAGATTCCATTCCCGTTGAACAAAATAGAAACTAAAAGCGGCTACGGCGGCTAAGCCTGCCACAACCAAACCAATCGATGCGTAACGCTTATTCATTATTGCCACCTCCGCGCTTCAGTAAAGACAGAGCCTAAAAAGAGGGACAAAACTGTCAAACTGACATAATAGACAATATCGCGTATATCAATGATGCCCACCAAAAAGGTTTCGGTGTAGTGAGAACGAATATCCAGGTAGGAAATGAGTTCATTGCCTGTGGGGGAAATCTGAGCGAACGCGCCAATGATCCATAACAACAGGAAAACCGCGATCGTCAAGAAAAAAGCCGCAACCTGATTGCTAAAAAAGGCTGAAATGGTGACCCCGATGCCGACTAAAGCCGCACAAAACAGGATTAACCCAAGATAGCCGCTCAATAACAGCAATTGGTCAATCCCCGGATTGACAAGAAAATTGAGGGTAATCGGATAGATCAGGGTGAGGAGTAACACCGTCAGCAAAAACAGAAACCCACCCAACCACTTTCCAACCACCAATTCCCAATCTCGCACGGGGGCAGTCAACAACAGTTCAATCGTCCCCATACGGAGTTCCTCAGAGAGCAGGTTCATCGTAATCGCCGGGGTGGTAATCACCAACAAAAAGATGAGGATGCCAAAGACATCGCGCATATCCGGGGCCGTTTGGCTCTGTGAAGCAAACCCGAGATTCAAGTAAAAAATGAATCCCATGATAAGGAGCAAAAAGAACATAATCAGGTAGGCCGCGGGAGTCGAGAAGTAACGTCTATATTCACGTTGGCCAATAATCCAAATAGATCGCATAAAAATCCTCTCAGCGGAAAGATTGAATAATTTAGGCTTTACCGTTTCAGGTGCAGGTTTCGAAAGGTTTTAAGAAAAGCCTTTCAAAATTCAGCGTTGATCCCATTCATTGGGGGAAGCCCAAACAGGTTAATTAAAGGTAGTGACCCAGGTTATTCATCCTCGCGGGTCAATTCAAGGAAGATATCTTCCAGGCTCATGCTGATTGCACGCAACTCCAGCAAATCATAGTTTGCCTCGATCACGGCGCGGGCAACTTGAGGACGGCTGTCATATCCGGGCTGGGTTTCGAATTCGATCTGACCATCCCGAATGGCTTGCACCTGTTTGACGCCAGGAACCTTCGCAACCAGATCGGCAATGCCTTCCCCGTCGCCTGTCACCTGCAAGGCAAAACGCTGAACACCGACCAGGTGTTGTTGCAAACGTTGTGGCGTATCTTCCGCCACAATTTTGCCTTTGTTGATAATCAACACCCGATTACAAATCTGCTGGGCTTCGGAAAGAATATGGGTAGATAACAAAATCGTATGTTCTTTGCCCAATTCCTTGATCAAATTCCGCACTTCAATGATCTGCACCGGGTCTAACCCAATAGTCGGCTCATCCAGGATCAGCACATCCGGGTTGTGGATCAACGCCTGGGCCAGGCCAACCCGTTGGCGCATCCCTTTTGAAAGGCTGGAAATGTAAGAGTCAATGCGCTCTTCCATATGCACCATCTCCAGCACATCTTCCACACGGTCATCAATATCATCAACATTCCGTAGATTACCCATAAACTTCAGGTATTCAAAGACGGTCATATCCTGGTAAAGAGGCACCGTTTCGGGTAAATACCCCACGCGTTTGCGTACATCCAGGGATTGTTCCACAACATCAAACCCTGCAATGGATACTTTTCCCGAGGTGGGAGGCATATATCCGCTGAGAATCCGCATGGTGGTTGTTTTACCAGCACCATTCGGCCCAAGAAAACCTAAAATCTCACCCTTTTCTGCGTGAAAAGTCAGATGATCTACTGCAAGACGAGCACCGTAATCTTTAGTCAGTCCTTCGACTCGAATCATAATATCTCCAAAAAGATAGATTTGGGATCAGTTGGTAAAAATAAAAGGAAAAAATCATTAAAATCAGGCAAGTACATGGGATAGAATAACCCTGGTAGGTTATACACAAGCGCGGGAAACTCGTCAAGACACGCTCTTCCTTTTAATGAAACCCTAATCCATTTTCGAGGGCAGAAAACCCCTGCCCGTTCACCGCTAAAATCTGGGGATTTCTTCCCCCTCTGGGGAGATTGTTACGATTTGCACATTCCATTGACACTTTCCTTTTTGCCCTTTAAAATCTTACCTCTCTTGTTCTACATTTGTACAATCTAACCAAGCCAACAGAACAGCCCTGAACTTAACTTGATTCGCCTCTGGCTAAACCAAGAAGCCCCCCCAAAAAGGATGGGTGGGGGATATGTATCCCCACTTCCATCTCTTTTTTTTTGATATTTCTGGGTTTAGGAATTACTTTGTTCAAAGAGTGGTGTACATGGTTGGTACACCATTTTTGGGATTTTACCTCTTTGTTAATCAGCTCATCATTGAGCCGGTAAAAATTTTTCTTTTTCAGGAGGACCCCTGCGTCATGGAAGGACTATCTACTTTTGAGCAAATTGCCATTTGGAGTGTTCTTGGAATCGCCCTACTTGGGCTGGCATATGCCTGGTTTTTGCGTACACAGATTATGCGCGAAGATAAAGGCACCGAGAAAATGCAAGAAGTTTGGGGCGCCATTCGGGATGGTGCCGATGCCTATCTCCAACAACAATTACGCTCTATTCTCCCGCTCATTGTCATCTTAACGATTGCTCTGTTTTTCTCTGTTTACATCGTTCCCCCCACCCCCGAAGCCTTAGAACGCTTTGAAGGGATGACCTCTGACCAAATCCGCTTAATCATTGGGTTTGCCCGCGCAGTCGCGTTTGTGATGGGGGCTGGCTTCTCCCTCACCGTAGGACAAATTGGGATGCGGATGGCCGTACAGGCAAACGTTCGCGTGGCCTCCGCTTCACGGCGCTCTTTCGGGGACGCCCTGCGGATTGCCTATCGTGCGGGAACCATTACTGGGATGCTAACGGATGGCCTGGGCCTGTTCGGTGGCACCGTCATTTTTATCATCCTGGGAATCGCGGCCCCCGATGCCCTCCTCGGGTTTGGGTTCGGCGGCACCCTGCTGGCCCTGTTCATGCGCGTGGGCGGTGGGATTTACACCAAAGCGGCGGATGTGGGCGCGGACCTGGTCGGCAAGGTTGAAGCCGGGATGGAAGAGGACGACCCGCGCAACGCCGCCGTGATCGCGGACCTGGTGGGCGACAACGTCGGCGACTGCGCCGGTATGGCCGCCGACATCTTCGAGTCCTACGAAGTGACCATCGTATCGAGTCTGATCCTCGGCCTGGCGCTGACCGGCATCAACGGCGAGCTATACTGGATTGTCTTGCCGCTGCTGGTGCGCGGTATCGGCGTGGTTAGCTCGATTGTCGGAACGTACGCCGTGTCGCTCTGGCGCGTGGACGACGCCGAAGAGGCGATGTTCAAGAGCTACGAAATTTCGTCCGGCATCACGATCACCGCGACCTTCCTGCTGGCGTGGCTATACGCCGGGCAGTTGTCGCTGGCGACGCTGGTGGCGGTTGGCGTGGCGCTGGCCGTGGTCTTCAACCCGCTCACCTCGTATGCGACGAGCGCCAAGAGCAGCCGGGTGCGCACGATCGCGGCCTCGACACGCTATGGACCGGCTTCGGTCATCCTCGAAGGTCTGTCGCTTGGCTACCTGTCGAGCGTGTGGGCGCTGTTCGTGATCGTTGCGGCGCTGACGGCCGCGATCCTGGTCTACAGCTTTGAGTTCCCCACCGAATACAAGCTGCCGGTGGTCATTATTGGCGCGGCGCTGTCGGTCTTTGAGATCGTGCGCGGGCAGCGGCGGGGGCACCTGGTCGAGGGCTTCTTCCACGCGCTGTGGATCATGGTGCTGGCGCTGTTCCTGGTCAGTATGCACGCCGTGCCGGAGGTCCACCGCTACAGCTATATCCTCTTCGGCGTGACGCTCATCGGCGTTGGGATGCTCTCGCACACCGGCAACAACGTCAGCATGGACACCTTCGGCCCGATCTCGGACAACGCGAATGGCATTGGCGAGCTGGCCGGGATGGGACCTGAAGCGCGCCAGATTATGGCCGACTTGGACGCGGCCGGGAACACGACCAAGGCGATCACAAAGGGGGTCGCCATTGGCTCGGCGGTCATCGCGGCGGTGTCGCTGTTCGGCAGCTTCTTCGCCGACATCCAGCGCGTTCTACCAGCCGGGCAGACGTTCGAGGAAGTCATCAACCTCGCCAACCCGGTCGTCTTCGTCGGCCTGCTGATCGGCGGCTCGCTGCCGCTGCTGTTCAGCGGCCTGCTGATCAAGGCGGTTAACCGCGCCGCTGGGCAGATCATGGCGGAGGTGCGGCGCCAGTTGCGCGATCCGAAGATTGCGGATGGCACCAAGACCCCCGACTATGCCAAGGCAGTCACCATCTCGACCCAGTCCGCGCAGACCGAGCTGATCCCGCTGGGCGTGATCGCGGTCGTGGCGCCGATTGTCGTCGGCCTGTTGCTGAAGGAGCAGGCGCTCGGCGGCTTCCTGGTGGGCGTGATCGCAACCGGGCAGCTTCTCGCCGTGTTCATGTCGAACGCGGGTGGCGCGTGGGACAACGCCAAGAAGTACGTCGAAGACGGTTACTTTGGCGGCAAGGGGAGCGAGAACCACAAGGCGTCGGTCGTCGGGGATACCGTCGGCGACCCGCTGAAGGACACTGCTGGCCCCGCGCTGAACCCGATGATCAAGGTCATGAACCTCGTCGCGCTGATCGTCGCGCCGATCGTGGTGCAGTACAGTGGCTATGGTATCGGCGTTGTCGCCGGCGCGGCGGCAGGTATTGCCCTGATCCTATGGGCGGTTCGCCGCAGCGACCGGCGCATCGAAGTGTCGGAAGATGCCGCCAGCGAGCGCGTCACAGAGGCGCTGGTCGCCGGCGACTGACGACGAGGGTTTTCACCCGGCGACTTTCCAGCTTATACGCGGCTCCCGGAACTACGGGAGCCGCTGTTCTATCCCGCAGGCCGCATTGGCCGGAGGCCGCCATGATCACTGCCTACGCGACTGACCCCCGCTTCGCGCTGCACACGCTTGAGATGCACCCGGAGCACGCGGGCCGCTTGCAGGCGGTGGACACCGCGCTGGCGGCAACCGGCCTGGCGCAGCGGGTGGAGATGCTCCCACCGCGTGAGGCGACACGCGAGGAACTTCTCGCGGCGCACACACATGACCACGTCGATCGCCTGGCCGCGACACAGGGTCGCCCGGCGGGGATGCTCGATCTCGACACTTATGTCACGCCGCGCTCTTACGAGGTGGCGCGGCTGGCGGCGG
>JABWBV010000360.1 GCA_013359445.1 Anaerolineales bacterium
GCACCACCACCGCGCGGGGCACCGGGCAAAAGTCCGAGCGTTCATACTTCGTCGGGGTTTCCTCCCCCGTCGCTAAATCTACCGTCTGTTGCGGGGTGAGCGTTGTCGCAATCGGCTTCATCGCCGCGCGGACGATCAACGGCTGACCATTCGTGATCCCGCCCTCGATCCCCCCCGCGCGGTTCGTCGGGCGCACAAGCCGGTTCCCCTCCAGCCGGATCGCGTCATGCGCTTGCGTGCCAGGGAGCCGAGCATTCTCGAACCCGTGCCCGATCTCCACCCCCTTCATCGCCTGCACGCTCATCACCGCCGCGGCCAGCAACGCCTCCAACCGCCGATCCCACTGCACATGCGACCCCAACCCGATGGGCAAACCGAGCGCGACAATTTCGACAATACCCCCCAACGTATCCCGATTCTCCATCGTTTGCCGGATCGCCGCCCGCATCGCCTCTGCCCCCGCGGGGTGCGGACAACGAACATCATTCGCCTCCGCGCGCGCGAACCGCTCCTCCAGTGGAATCCCGATCAAGTCCGCCTCCACCTCCCCAATCGCCGTCACATACCCGCCAATCTGAATCCCAAACTGCGCGAGCAAATGGCGACACACCGCCCCCACCGCCACCCGCGCCGCCGTCTCCCGCGCGGACGCCCGCTCCAGGCCGGGACGCAGATCGCGATACCCATACTTCACCGCCGCCGTCAAATCTACGTGCCCCGGACGCGGTGCGGTCATCCCTTCGATGGGTTTATCCTTCCATTTGACATGGTCGCGGTTCTCAATCAGCATCGCCACCGGCGCGCCAATCGTCACCCCCTCCATCACCCCGGATAGGATTTGGGCGGTGTCCCGCTCAATTTTCATGCGCGGCCCCGCGCCATACCCCAACTGGCGGCGCAGGAGTTGTTCGTTAATGATGTCTTCGGTCAACGGGAGGCCCGCGGGGAGACCTTCAAGGATGGTGACGAGAGATGGGCCGTGAGATTCACCGGCGGTAAGGGAGCGTAGTTTGTTGAGCATGGGGTAAAGTATACAGGTAAATAAGGTACACAAGTAAACAGGTAAACAGGTAAACACAGTAAATCGGGGAGACCTGTGTACCTGTCTACTTTGTATACCTGTTTACCTTACAGCGTTACGCATCCCCTCCCGATCCGCCTCCCTCCCCGTCCAAATCTTGAAACCCAACGCCGCCTGCTCGACCAACATCCCCAGCCCGGTCGTGGCGGGGAGTCCGGCGGTGCGGGCGTCGCGGACAAGTTTCGTTTCGCGGGGGTTATACACCAGATCGTAGACCGCAGCGTGTTCGGGGAAAGGGAGATCGGCGGGCCAGGGGGAGGTGTCGAGGTGGGGGGTCATGCCGAGGGGGTGGTGTTGACGAGGAGAGAAGGGGAATGGTCAATTGTGAATAGTGAATGCTTAATGGTTAAAGATTGGGAGGGGTTTGTGAATGGGGAGAAATGGGTTGCCAGGGCTTCGGCTTGTTCGGGGCGACGAGCGTAAATCGTGATGTTCCAGCCATCTTGCAAGAGCGCGTACACCACCGCCCGCGCCGAGCCACCTGCACCTAACACCAAAGCCGATAGGGAGCGAGAGACGGATGATGAGGCTTTCCGGTCTGCGGTCTCCGGTCTTCCGTCAAGAAACGCCCTCAAATCCGCCAAAAACCCCGGCGCGTCGGTGTTATCGCCGATTAAACGACTGAAGCCTGCACTGAGCGGTGTCGAAGTGTCGTCACTACGATAAATCGTGTTCACCGCCCCAATCGCCCGCGCGGTGGGCGTGAGTTCGTCCAAATACGGGATAACGGTTTGCTTGTGCGGAATCGTCACATTCAGTCCCTGAATCTCCCCCCCACGCACCCTTCCCAACAGTTCCTTCAATTCCCTCAGTTCCCCTCCCCCCTCCCCCGGCGCAATCGGATACAACCGATACGCCCCCTCCAGCCCCGCCGCTTCCAACGCCGCCTGATGCAACCTCGGCGACAGGGAATGTCCGAGAGGATAACCAATTA
This sequence comes from Anaerolineales bacterium, assembly GCA_013359445.1. Classification (GTDB taxonomy): domain Bacteria; phylum Chloroflexota; class Anaerolineae; order Anaerolineales; family JABWBV01; genus JABWBV01. The sequence goes on from JABWBV010000360.1 coordinate 2,016, forward strand.
ATCCAAGGGAATATCTGGTCACAACACCCTTATTTAAGCCAGCCCGCAATATCATCCCACAATTCTGGCAACTCCAAGAGTTCCGCAAATTGAGCCACCCAAAATTGAATCCGATTACGATCTAGATCAGGATTACTTTCAATAATCCCCTGAATATCTAATAAATCCTTTGGGCGATGAGCAATTGCCTTAAGGATGATCAAATCACTCGCTGTCGGCAGACGAATGGACAAATCCCCAATTTCTTGCACTTGACTTCGCTCGACTGCTTCGATTTCAAAAGGCAAAAGCCCCAAAGAAATATCCACATTAATTTGACTCTTTTCATGCACCAGCAAAAGCACGCGATGTTTACGTGCAAAATTTTCAGCATCCGCGATCCTAGGAGATAAGCCAAACTGCGACACGCTTCGCATTAAATCCGGGAGGTTATCCACACTCAACAGCAAAACCAGATCAATATCTGCGGTGAATCTGGGTTTGCCTAACAAACTGGCCGCGATCCCGCCGATCACAATTCCTTGCTGGTTATAGTGCTGTATTAACTGCTGAATGGCTTGTAATGGTTCAGCAAATGGTTGTAAGTCAGGATGAGTCATATTAATGAACCATTTGCTTCAGCTTACTCCACCGCAACCATCCTGCATCCATGGGGTCTTCAACACCTTCGGTCAAATGTAGCGATCTTGCCATTCGCATCAGCCCATTTAATTTTTCCCAGCGGGCCAGGATTGTACTGTTTCGCTGTTCTTCCTGTTCAATACGCTCAACTGCCTGCCATCTATTTCGGTAAAAATTCACGAGTTCTTGATCCATGTCTTAAAGTTTACCACTTTCAATCCACCCGCGCCCCCAACCTCTCCAATACCTCCTGAAACTCAGGATACGACTCGTGGATGATGTTCGGGTTTTGGATAGCGATTGGGCCTCGCGCGCCTAGCCCGGCTACGGCGAGCGACATCGCGAGACGGTGATCCCCGTGCGGGTTAATGATCCCCCCGCGCGGGATCGTGTTCCCCGGCAGGGTGAAACCATCGGGCATCTCCTCGATCGCCACCCCCACCGCGCGCAACTGCTCGCACAGCACGCTGATCCGATCCGACTCCTTGTGCCGAAGTTCCACCGCTTCCCGGACCGTGGTCGGGCCATCGGCATACGCCGCGGCGACGGCAAACGCGGGGAACTCGTCAATCATCCGCACCACGAGTGAGCCGGAGACTTCGGTACCGTGGAGGGGGGAGTGAGAGACGGTCAGATCGCCGACAGGTTCACCGGATTGGGTTGTGTGATGCGAGATGCGGATGTCCGCCCCCATCGCAGTGAGCGCGTCCAACAGGCCGGTGCGGGTGGGATTGAGACCCACACCTTTGATCGTGATCTCCGAACCGGGTGTGATCAGCGCGGCGACGATCAAAAACGCCGCGGCGGAGATGTCGCCGGGGATGGTCATGTGCAGGGGAGATAAGGTGCAGGGGTGTTGTGGGGTTAGGGTGGTAGAGAATAGTGAATTTTGAATTATGAATTGTGAATGATCAATTCCCAATTCCCCATTCCTAATTCCCCATTCCCAATTCCCAATTTCCACCCCCATACTCGCCAGCATCCTTTCCGTGTGATCCCGCGAGGGGCCGGGTTCGATGATCGTGATCGGGTGGTCGGCGGCGAGGGCGGCGAGGAGGAGGCAGGTTTTGACTTGGGCAGAGGCGACGGGGAGGAGGATGGGGGGATTTGTTGGTTGGTTGGTTGGTTGGTTAGTTGGTTGGTTTGCCGACTTGCTGACTTGCCCACTTGCCCACTTGCTGGATTTGCGAAACGTGAGGGGGGCGAACTTCCCATCCGTCGCTTCTACATTCACGCCCATTTCGCGCAAAGGCTCCACAATCCGATCCATCGGGCGGCGACGGAGGCCGGGGGAACCGTCGAGGACGGCATCCAGGTTCGCGGCGGCGATGGCTCCGGCGAGGAGGCGGAGGGTGGTGGCAGAGTTGCCGCAGTAGAGGTGGGAGACGGGGGATTGGAGACCGGAGAGGCCCCGCCCGCGCACAGTCAACGAGGTTCCGTCAAGTTCCCACGAAATCCCCAGTGCGGTCAACGCGTCTAACATCACCTTCGTGACCCCTGCCATGAGAAAGTTTTCGATCCGCGATTCGCCCTCCGCCAGGGCGGCGAAGAGAGCGGCGCGGTGGGAGATGGATTTGTCGCCGGGCAGGGTGACGGTGCCGCGAAGGGGGGAGCCGGGAGTGATGGTGAGCATCATGCCAGGGCCAGTTCCCCGACCGGAGCCAACGACCGCCCGACGGCTTCCGCAATGGCTTTCGCTTCGCGGACGAGTTTGGCGAATTTTTCGGGTTTGAGCGACTGATCGCCATCGGAGGCCGCGTTGGCCGGGTCGAGGTGGACTTCGATAATCAGCCCATCCGCACCGGCGGCGATGCCCGCACGGGCAATGGCGTTGACGTATTCCCAATGGCCGGTGGAGTGGCTGGGGTCGAGGATGACGGGCAGGTGGGTGCGGTGTTTGAGCACAGGGATGGCGTTGATGTCGGTGGTGTTGCGGGTGGCGGTTTCGTAGGTGCGAATGCCACGTTCGCAGAGCATCACGCGCCGGTTGCCGTGGGAGAGGATGTATTCGGCGGACATGAGGAGTTCGTCAATGGTGGAGCTGAGGCCGCGTTTGAGCAGGATCGGGTGATGGCTTTCGCCGACGGCGTGCAGGAGGTTGTAGTTTTGCATGTTGCGCGCGCCGATTTGGATGACATCGGTATATTGCGTGGCAATTTCGACCATGTCAATGGACATGATTTCGGTGACGATGGGCAGGCCGGTTTCTTCGCGGGCTTCGGCGAGGAGTTCCAGCCCGGCAACACCCAACCCCTGGAAGGAGTACGGGGAGGTGCGGGGTTTGAACGCGCCACCGCGCAGGGCGTGCGCGCCCGCTTCTTTGACCGCGTGCGCCGTTTCGATGATCTGGGTACGATCTTCGACCGAACAGGGTCCGGCGATGATCGCGATTTCATCCCCGCCAAAGCGTAGGTGGTTGACGGGCACAATCGTATCGTCGGGTTGAAATTCGCGTGAGGCGAGTTTGTACGGTTTGGTGATGGGGACCACCTCCCGCACGCCATCCATGCCCTGAAACTGACTACGGATGACCGGGCGAGTGTCACCGATGACGCCGACAACGGTGCGTTCGAAGCCACGCGACAGGTGCGCGCGCAGGCCGAGGTGGTCGGCTTTTTCAATGATGGCACTGATTTGGGTTTGGGTAGCAGTTGAGTGCATGATGATGAGCATGGGGGTCTCCTTTGGGGTGATTGGTGATTGAGTGATGAGCAATGAGTAATGAGTAAAAAATTGGTAGCATCCTGAGCGGAGCGGGAAAGAACCTGACTCTCGAAAAAACTTTGTCCAGCGCAGTCGAAGGATGCGGGTTGCGCAAAGCCTCCGAAGTTCAGACGAACTTCGCTCAACATGCTACGTTATAACGACCGTCTCCTTCTTGTGCCCATTCAACGACGGGCGGGCGGGAATTTGCAGGTCGGGGCGAAGGGCGGCGGCGCGGCCCAGATAAACGTGGTTAATCTCTTTTTGGGGGCGGTCAGTGTTCCAGTGAATGAGCACGCGCACGACGCGGGGCATACTGTTCGGGACAGGGATTTCCTGGGCACAGAGGAGGGGCACATCCACCCACCCGAGTTGGCGGGCGGCGAGGGCAGGGTGCGCGGCGTTGAGGTCGTGGGTGACCGTAAAAAAGATGCTGGCGATGTCTTCGGTGTCCAGCGCGGGGTTGGCGTCCAGAATGGCGCTCAACAGTTCTCGCGTGGCGTCGAGAATGGCGTCGGGGGAATCTTCAGATATTTGGGTCGCTCCGCGAATGCCTCGTGTGGTCATGGCTCACTCCTGGGTTAAACAACAAAAAACGCAAGGCCGTTGGCCTTGCGTTTTGGATAGACTTTTATTTCGTCGTCCGCTTAAGCGCCGCCAACGGCTTCCGTAGGTGAGCCGTAAAAGTAATAAAAGCTAAAAAAGAAGAAGCGGATTGCTTTGGAGGACATGAGGCGATTTTACTTGAGGGGGGAGGATGCGTCAAGCTGAATTTTTAACACAAAAACACCTCAGAATAATTGGATGTTTTTGATAAGCTCAATTATTTTAGGAACGGATCAAGGCAAATAGCTTTTCTTTTTCCGCGCCTCCTTTTTTCCGCGACGGTTTTTTGTCGCGGAAAAAAGGAGGCGCGGAAATTAAGAACGGGATTTTAAGTTTTTCTGTAACTGCTCAGGCTGAGAGCCAAGATTCCCCGAAAAAATAGGGAAAAGGGGGTGTACATCCCCCTTTTCCCTATTTTTTCGGGGTAAAGTTTGTGCCTAACACTTTTGAGTGATTAGCGCGTGGCCTTCTCCGCAACCACATCCTTCAAAATCTCATCCAGCGTCCGCGTGGGTTCCCAGCCCGTCAACGCTTGGAGCTTGGACGTGTCGGGCACGCGGCGGCGCATGTCTTCAAACCCGGCGGCGTAGGCTTTTTCGTAGGGGATTAGTTCGATGTTCGTCGCGGGGTCTGCCGGGAGGTTCGCGATTTCACCCACGGTCGCCAGCACTTTGACCGCGAGGTCATAAATGCTAATTTCCTCCGTCGCCCCCACGTTGAACACATTGCCCACCGCGGCGGGGTTTTCGGCCAGACGAATGATCGCCTCCACCGCGTCGCGCACGTGCATAAAACAGCGGGATTGTTTGCCATCGCCCGTCACCGGGAGCTTTTCCCCTTTCAACGCACAATCCACAAACCGGGGAATCACCATCCCGTACCGTGAACTTTGCCGGGGGCCGACCGTGTTGAACAACCGGAAAATGACCACGGGCAGTTTCTTCTCGTGAAAATACGCCAACCCCAAAAATTCATCCACCATCTTCGATGCCGCATACCCCCATCGGCTCCGGCTCGTCGCCCCCAACACCACATCATCCTCCTCGCGGAACGGGATTTTGTTCCCCTTCCCGTACACTTCCGACGTAGACGCAATCAGCACCTTCGTCCGGTAGCGGAGCGCGGCCCTCAGCACCGCCTCCGTCCCCATCACATTCGCCTCAATCGTGTGGACAGGGCGTTCCACGATCAGCATCACCCCCACCGCCGCGGCGAGGTGGATGATCAGGTCACATTCACTCACCAACCGATCCATCACGACTTCATTCGTGATCGTGTCAATGGCAAAGCGAAAGTTGGGATGCGCCGTGAGTGGGGCGATATTTTCAAACCGCCCGGTCGAAAGGTCATCTATGATCGTGACATAGTACCCCCGCGCGAGCAGTTCTTCTGCCAGG
>JABWBV010000361.1 GCA_013359445.1 Anaerolineales bacterium
TTAAACTCGCGCGGTAGAGAGGCCCGGTAGTGCCCTTGTGGGCAATGAATTAACCACCAATCTTTATGCAAAACATCACCTTAGACCGAGTCAAAATATTTTTCCTGGGCAGTCGCACGAGTTACGGGCTGATCTTCACGGTCTTGCTCTACACCCTGCTGATCGCCATCGGTTTTGTGTACCTGTACCCGTTGTTGTTCATGTTCGTCACCAGCATGAAAAGCCCGGATGACCTCCTCAACCCGATGGTGCAGTGGATTCCCACACAACTCTTCACGGGCAACTACGAAAAAGCATTCCGCGTGCTAGATTATCCGAACACGCTCAAATCGTCCATCCTGATCAGTTTGGTGCCCTCGCTCATTCAAACGGCAGTTTGCTCGCTCGTGGGATACGGCCTCGCACGCTACCGGTTTTGGGGCAAAAACCTGATCTTCGTCCTCATCCTCGCCACCTTCATCATCCCCGCCCAAAACACCGTCATCCCACAGATGCTCACCTATCGTGAGATGGGCCTGCTCGGAAACATCAACGCCCTGCTTCTCCCCGCGATGATGGGGCAGGGCTACAAAAGCGCAATCTTCATCCTGATCTTCTATCAGACCTTTCTCTCCCTCCCCAAAGTGCTGGAAGAGGCCGCCCGCCTGGACGGAGCCTCCGACTTGAAGATTTTCCTGCAAATTGCCCTCCCTGCGGCTATCCCCTCGTTCATCATTTCCATCATTTTCTCCACCGTCTGGTATTGGAACGAGACCTACTTAACCGTCATCTTCCTCGAAGGCGGCATTCAATCCCTGCCCATGCAGTTGTCCAAGTTTGTGCAAGCCTACGAAAACTTGTACCCGCCCGGCACGGTGAACATATTTGATCGTCTCAACGAAGCCGTCAAACTGAGCGGCACCTTTTTAAACATCCTGCCCCTTTTGCTGATGTACTTTGTCCTGCAGAAGTGGTTCGTTGAATCTGTTGAAAGGACAGGTATTACTGGTGAATAAATTTCTCGTTTTTCTTTTGATGATGATGCTGACCCTCGGCGGATGTGTCCCCGCCGGGGAAAGCACGGACGTTGCCCCCCTACCGACCGCTGTAGCCCAAGACACCGCCGTTGCCCAAGACGCCGCAACCGGGACCCCCCTCCCCACCGATCCACCCGCCCCCACCGTCGCCCCCACGGACACCCCGCTTCCCACCGAAACCCTCATTCCGACCGAAACGCCCGCCCCCACCCTGCCGCCGTTGACCCTCGAAGAAGCCCTCGAAGAGGAGATGCAAGGCTCCTTCAATTTCTTCTGGGAACAGGCCAACACCGACCCCACCAGCCCCGGCTACGGCCTGATCCGCGACCGCTATCCCGGCTCCGAAGGCATCGCCAGCATGGCCTCCGTCGGCTTTGGGCTGACCGCCTACCTGATCGGCATCGAAAAAGGCTACATCACCTACGACGAAGGCTACGAACGCGTGGACAAAACCCTGGACACCCTCCTCACAATGGACCGCGTGGAAGGCTTTTATTTCCACTTTGTGAGTACCTCCACCGGCAAACGCGCCTGGGAAAGCGAAGTCTCCAGCATTGACTCCTCGATCCTGCTCATGGGCGTCCTCACCGCCGGGCAATATTTTGGCGGCGAGGTGCAAGCCAAAGCCGAAGAAATTTATGACGGCGTCAACTGGCCCTGGTTTCTCGACCCCGACCGCAACATGTTCTACATGGCTTACCGCCCCGAAAAAGGCTTTGAAGGCCATTGGGATTTTTACGCCGAACAACTGATGATGTACGTCCTCGCCGCCGGATCGGACACCCACCCGATAGACGAATCCCCATACTACACCTTCACCCGCCACTACGCCAAATACGGAGAAGGTCAGCCCTTCATCCACTCCTGGTTCGGTTCGATTTTCACCTACCAGTTCAGCCATGCCTGGATTGATTTCCGCGAATACACCGACAAAGAAGGCGTCAACTGGTTCGACAACTCGGTGGAGGCCTCGCTGGCCCACTACAACTTTGCCACGGCGATGGAGAAAAAATACAACACGCTCGGGCCGGATGCCTGGGGGCTGACCGCGTCCGACGGGCCGAACGGGTACAACGGCCTGTACGGGGCACCCCCTTCCGGGTTCGATAACCGCTCCCACTTCATCGACGACACCATCGCCCCCGCGGGCGCCCTTGGCTCGATCATCTTCCTCCCCGAACAAGCGCAACAAGCCCTGCTGAACTATTACACCCTCGCGCAGTTACGCGGCCCCTACGGATTGAACGACGCCTACAACCTCACCGAAGATTGGTACGCCCCCGACGTGATCGGGATTGACAAAGGCATCTCCCTGCTGATGCTGGCGAATTCCCAAAACGACATCGTTTATCAAATCATCATGCAAAACGAACACATCCTGAACGGGCTGACTCGTCTGCAACTCACAAAGCTCGCCCCATGACAACCATCAAGGATGTGGCGAAACGCGCCAAAGTCAGCATTACCTCAGCTTCCTACGCACTCAATCGGACAGGTACGATCAGCGAGGATACGCGAAAACGGGTCTTAGACGCGGCAGAGGAACTTAACTATCACCCCAACGCGTTCGCCCGGAATCTCAAAAAACGCAAATCCCACACCATTGGCGTTTTTATTTCCCGGTTTGGTGGCTCGTTTTACGAAGAAATCCTCGAAGGCATTCACGATGCCGTCCTTCAAACCGAATACGAACTGATCGTCTGCCCCGAAAGTCGAACGATTCCCAAACTCCTGACCCAACGGCAGGTGGATGGGGCCATCGTCTTCGACTCGAAGATCAACAGCGATATTATCAGCCGGTTGGCTTCCAAAATATTTCCTATCGTTGTATTAGATCGGTATTTAGAATCAAATTTTCTTTTGCCACTCTTGTTGGATAACCAGCAAGGCACGAAGGAAGCGTTTTACCATCTCTATCAGCAGGGAGCACGCCGCATTTTTTTTGTGTCCGGGGCAAGCGACTCATTCGACAACATGGAACGAAAAAAAGCCTTTTTACATGAGGCGGACATCAACGACGTTACCGTCGAATGTTTCAACGGAAACTTCACCGAAAAATCCGGGTACGAAATCGCCAAAGCCATCATCGCCGCGCAAAACATCCCCGAGGCCGTTTTTTGTGCCAACGATCAAATGGCGATTGGCTTCCTGCGCGCGATGAAAGAAAACCATCTCAGGGCACCGGATGACATTGCTATCGTCGGGTTTGACGATATTCAGGTGGCCAAATATATGCAACCGACTCTCTCCACCATCGGAGCCTCGCGGCTTTCGTGGGGGGCTTTAGCCGCCACCCAACTCATCGATTTTTTGGAAGACGAAAAACCTTTCCAGGCGATTCGCATTCCTACCCGGCTGATCCAACGGGAATCCTCCTCCAAAAATCCGCCGGGAGAGGGTTAGCCCAGGCCTCTTTATCAAACGGTCCCAATTCCCCTTCCCTGATCCTTTACCTTACGCAACATGGACATCTCAACCCTCCTCCACCAGGAACTCAAAGGTTCCGTGGATTTTTTCCTCAACTTCACCAACCTGAACCCTCAAAGCCAGGGCTACGGCCTGACGGTAGACACCACCAAAAACCCGCACATCGCCTCCATCGCCTCGGTCGGGTTCGCCCTCACCGCGTGGGTTATCGCCGCCGAACGGGGGTATCTCCCCGCCGAACGGGCGCGGGAAATCGTCCAAAAGACCTTTCACACCCTGCTCAATCACGTCAGCCACCATCGCGGCTTTTTTGCACACTTTTTGGATATGGAAACGGGCACACGCCATAAAAAGTGCGAATACTCCACCATCGACACCGCCCTCTGCCTGAATGGCGTCATCACCGCCGCCGTGTATTTCGACGACCCCCAAACCCGCGAACTCGCCCAACAACTGCTCGAACGGGTAGACTGGAATTTCCTCGTGTTTGAAAAAGACGGCAACACCCTCTTCCGCATGGCGTACAACCCCGACAAGGGCGGCGATTACGTCACGGACGACCCCGGCTTCATCTATCGCTGGCATATGGCCGCCGAACAAAAAATGATGTACCTGCAAGCGGCGAATCACCTCGACCCCATCATCGCCCGTAAACTCTATCAAGGCTTTTCCCGCGACATTGGCCTGTACGAAGGACAAAAAATCATCGTGAACCCCGGCGGGAATCTGTTCGCCTATCAATTTTCGGAAGCCTGGCTGGATACCGCTCGCTATCTTGACCCCGACGGGGTGGACTGGTTCAACAATACCCGTCTCGCCACCCTCGCCAATCGCAGTTTTTGTCTCGAACATGCGGGGGAATTCAAAACTTACCACGCCAACAGTTGGGGCGCGAGTGCGGGTGATAGTCCATGGGGGTACGATGTCTCTGGGGCTACCCCCTGCCTGCATTCCCCCACCCCGAACGGGACCGTGTCCATCTACGGGGCACTGTCCTCCCTCCCCTTCACCCCCGATCTGGTGGTGGACATGATCCAACACCTCTACCACGACCATCCCCAAACCTGGGGGGAGTATGGCTTTTACGATGCTTACAATCTCTCAGTCTCTCCCCCCTGGTACAGCCACTCCCTCTACGGCATTGACAAAGGTTGTTCCATGATTATGGTCGAAAACTACCTCAGCCGGTTGATCTGGGAAACCTACACCAATAGCCCCTACATTCAAAACGCCCTGGCTGTTTTGGGTTTTACAAAAAGAATTTAAACACGAAGGACTCGAAGGATCACGAAGGTTCTATCCTTGGTGTTCCTTTGTGCCCTTTGTGGTGAAAGGTAAATGAGGAACCCCCCATGCCCCACTTTTACGCCAAATCCGGCCAATTCTGGCTCGATGACCAACCCCTCCTCATCCAGGCAGGGGAATTTCACTACTTCCGCACCCCGGTAGATCAATGGCCGCACCGCCTCGGCCTGCTCAAATCTGCCGGGTTCAACACTCTTGCGACCTACATCCCCTGGCTTTGGCACCAACTCGAAGAAGGCACCTCCGACTTTGACGGGCAACACCCCTTGCGGAACCTCGCGGGCTTCCTCGACCTCGCCGCCGACATGGGCTTTTACATCATCGCCCGCCCCGGCCCCTACATCATGGCCGAAACCATCAACGAAGGCATCCCGCCCTGGGTGTTCGCCAACTATCCCCAAGTCGCCTTCACCACCCAAACCGGAGAAGTCACCAACCTCGCCAGTTACCTGCACCCGGACTTTCTCGCCTGCGTGAGAAAATGGTATCAAGCCATCTTTACCGTGCTGACCCCGCGCCAGATCACGCATGGGGGGAAGATCATTATGGTGCAACTGGACAACGAAATGGGCATGCCCCAATGGGTGCGGAACATCTTCGACACCAACCCCGACACAATAGCCCGGTTCGCCGCGTGGGTACGGACCACCTACGGGGATCATCTCCCCGCCCCTTACCCTGCCGATCATCTCCCCGCTTTCCTTCTCGAGGCGATCACCCACCCCCAATCCGCCCGCATCGCCGAAGATTACCGCCGCTTTTACCGCACCTACTTGCGCGACTACACCGCCTATCTCTTGGCGGAGGCCAAAGCCAATGGGATGACCGTGCCCCCCGTCGTCAACGTCCACGGGTTTATGAATGGCGGCAAAACCTTTCCCATCGGCCTCTCGCAACTGATCGAAGCGATGGAATTGGAGGGCGTGATCAGTGCCACGGACGTGTACCCGATTACGATTGGGGAGGGGAATTTCCCCCAACTGTTGATGGTCAACGAAACGACCAAAGCCCTGCACAATCCCGATCAAGCGCTGTTTTCCATCGAATTTCAGGCTGGGGGCAACCCCGATTTTGGCACGGGGCAGTCTTCGTTTTACGATCTGCATACCCGCTTGTGCCTCTCCACCGGGATGCGCGCCATCAATCATTATCTGTTTACCGATGGCGAAAATGATCCCATCCTCAGCCCGACCAAACGCCACGACTGGGGGCATCCGGTTCGCAAAGATGGGACCCTGCGAAAGCATTACCACCGCTACCCGAAGCTCTCCAACGTCCTGCACACCTACGGAGCCGATCTCACCCTGGCCCAACCCATCCCCGTGGCGACGGTCGGGTATCTGCTCGATCAATTTATGACCGAGGTAAATAACCCGATGACCCAACCCGCGACGAACGTGATCACCCACCAACGCGAGGTGATTCTGTATGACTTTATCGGGCGGGGGTTGGCGCTGACGCATCGGGCGTATCGCGCCGTGGAATTGACGCGGAGCGCGCTCGATCCGGCCACCACGCCCAATCTTTGGGTGATGATGGAGAAACAGTGCCCCGCGGAAACCCAGCAAAAGCTGATCGAGTACGCCCAACGCGGCGGGAACCTGATCCTGATCGGGCGGATGTGCGTCGAGGATTTTCATCATATCCCTTGCACCCTGCTCAAAGACGCACTCGGTCTTGAGGTCGAAGGCGGTTTGCCGTTTGTGCAAGGGCTGATCACGGCTTTTCATTACCCGGATACCCCGGCCTCGTTTATTGAAACCTACACGGGTGAATTTGACGAAGTGTTTGCCACGCGTGGGGAGGGCGAGGTGGTGGGGCTGATCAAACGGTTGGGGCAGGGCAAAGTTATGCTTTTCGGTGCGGCGCTGACGGCGAACACGCTCGATGATTTGGACATTTTTCACCAAATGGCGTTGAAGATGGCGTGCCCCACGCCCTTCAAACTCAGCGAGTGGGCGGATGTGCGCCTGAGCCGCGGGGAAAAGGGCAGTTTTCTGTTTATCAATAATTACCAGGATGATCCGGTGGACACGACCATCGAATACGAAAACCACCCCCTCTTTGGTGGAATCCCCGTTCGCCTTCCCGCCCGTCAAGGGGCGATTTTGCCGCTCGCTTGGCAGGTTAAACCGGGTATCTTGATTAATTATGTGACGTCGGAGTTGAATGCGATCACGGAAGATAGCGGAACGATTACCCTCAAAACGGCGCATCCCGAATTTTTCGCAGAATTGACCCTTTCAGGGTATCTGTGTGAGCAGGCGACACTTCTCGAAACTGGCGGGACTCAGCACGTCCGTGTACAGGGCAAAGAAGGCAAATTGGTGTTGAGGCCCACATCTCCCTGACGCGGATACGAGGTGGGGCGTGGAAGTTACAGCGCCATTTTCCGAAACCGCCACACCGCCAGAGCAAAGATTCCGGCGGCATAAGCGAGCAAAATTCCGGTGGGCAACCAGGCTGAGGACAGGTCTACCCCCCGGATCAGGATATTTTGCCATCCCTCGCCCATGCGGAAGGGGTGAGGCGACCCACGACGCGATACGCGCCGCCCGCCACCTCCAATGGAAACCAGGTT
>JABWBV010000362.1 GCA_013359445.1 Anaerolineales bacterium
AATTAATACCCTCGTTCTGGAAGACAACCCAGCGGATGCCTTACTCCTACGCGAGGCGTTAACAAAAGACCCCTTTAATATCTATAACCTGACCGTGGCAGAAAGGCTCAGCAATGGGCTGGCCCTGCTCCAACAACAGACTTTTGATGTCATCCTGCTCGACCTGGGCTTGCCAGACAGCCGCGGGCAGGAGACGTTCACCCAAACCTACCGCGCGGCCGCAGAAATCCCCATCGTCGTCTTTTCGGGGAATTCCGACGAACGCGAGGCTATCGAAGCCGTGCGGGCCGGTGCGCAGGATTACCTGGTCAAAAACCTGGAGAATTTTGCCATGACCGGGCGGGCGATCCGCCATGCCATCGAACGCGCCAAACTCACAAAGTCCTTCCAGGAAAGCGAACGTCGTTTTTCGACCGCCTTCCACGCCAGCCCAACCGCCCAATTGATCACGAGCCTGGCACAAGGCGAGATTGTCGATGCCAATGAAGCCTTCTGCCAGTTGATGGGCTATACGCGGGAGATGCTCGTAGGGCATCGCATGACCGAACTCGATTTGTTCAATAACCAGAAAAACCACCCCTTACTGCACATCTTTCAGGAAGAAGGCAGGGTACGTGGCCGGGAACTGAATTGCCGCACCCTGTCCGGGGAAATCCGCATCCTGCTCCTTTCCATTGAACCCATCGCCCTCAATGGGACCCCTTGTGTGATCGCCACCGCCCTCGACATTACCGAGCGCAAACAAGCCGAAGAAGCCCTCCAAAAAAGTGAAGAACGCCTGCGCCTCACCCTCCAGGCCACGCGCCAGGGCATTTTCGATCTCAATATCCAAACAGGCGAGACCGAAGTTAACGAGGACTATGCCCGCATGTTGGGCTATGAACCCGCCGAGTTCCACGAAACCAACGCCGCCTGGATTGAACGCCTTCACCCGGATGACCGAGAAGCGGTCTCGGCGGTTTACCGCGATTATATTGCGGGGAAATTGCCCGAATACCGCGTCGAGTTTCGCCAACGCACCCGCACAGGCGCGTGGGTGTGGATTCTTTCCCTTGGCAAAGTGGTCGCGTGGGACTCCCAGGGCCAGCCCCTGCGCATGTTGGGCACACACACCGATATGACCGAACGCAAACTCGAAGAACAATACGCCGAGGCGCGCGTCCGCCTGGCCCGCCTCAACTACCACGGCACCCAGATCGACACCTTGCTCCGTACCATGCTCGATGAAGCCGAAAAGTTGACCAACAGCCACATCGGCTTTTTCCATTTTGTCGAGAAAAACCAAAACGAAATCACCTTACAAACCTGGTCCACCAACACCCTGGCATATATGTGTACTGCCGAAGGAAAGGGCGAACATTACCCAGTCCTTGAGGCGGGCATCTGGGCCGAGAGTATTCGCCAACGCAAGCCTTGCATTTATAACGCCTACAAAAACGTCCCCAACCGCAAAGGCCTCCCCGAAGGCCACGCGGACATCTCCCGCCTGATCTCCGTGCCTATCCTCCGCGAGGATCAGGTCGTTGCTGTGCTTGGTGTTGGAAACAAACCTGAAAACTATCACCCCCATGATGTCGAACTGGTCCAACGTCTGGCGGATGAAACATTCAACCTGGTTCTCAGCATCAAAGCCGAAGAATCGCTCCGCAAAAACGAAGAACGCCTGCGCCAGATTTTGGAAACCACCTCAGAGGGCTTTTGGCTAATCAACGCCCAGGGCAAGTTTATCGAAGTCAACCAGGCTTACTGCAACATGTCTGGCTACACCCGAGAAGAACTTTTGACCTTAGGGATTTCAGACATGGAAGCCTACGAAGCCCCCAAGATAACCGAGCAACACATCCAAAAAATCCTCCAACAAGGAAATGATCGGTTCGAGTCGCGCCACCGGCGCAAAGACGGAAGCTGGTTTGATGTCGAAATTGGAGTCACCCTGTTGGTGCAAGAAAACGAAAAGCTGATGATCTGTTTCTGTCGGGATATTACCACCCGGAAACAAGTCGAAGAAGCTTTACGCCGTAGCGAAGCCTTGCTCTCCGAAGCCCAACGGATTGGACATATCGGCCATTGGGAATGGGTCCCCGCCCGTCAAGAGATTGTTTTCTCCGAAGAAATCGGCCACATTCTGGAATTACCGCCGGAATACAGCACCCGGATGCCGGTCAAAGCCTTTATGGAGCGCATGAACACCGACAACCGAGAGGAAATGTGGGCCTTCGAACAGCGCGCCATTCATGAAAAAACCGACCTGGATTACGAATTTTGCATTTACCTGCCCGGAAATCGGACACGCTGGATTCACCAAAATGCCAAAGTTTTTTACGACGAAACCGACCAGCCCGCGCGGATGATAGGCATCATGCAGGATGTGACCGCCCGCAAAGAGGCAGAACAAGCAATCTACCGCCACAACGAACAATTGGCAACCGTCATCGCGATCGAACACTCCCTGGCCGCCTCCCTCAACGAGACCAAACTCTACGAACTTCTGGCCCAGGGCATCCTAAAACTTTTCCCAGATACCGCCACCCTCTTCATTTCCCGGTTTTCTCCCGAGCGCGAAATGATCCAGGCGGTATATGGCCTTCAAGATGGGAACCGCATCGACGTGGATACCCTGCCGGAATTTCCTTTGGCCCCCCCGGGACAGGGTCTCCAAAGCCAGGTCATCCGCACCCGCCAACCGCGCATCGTCAATTCGCACCTCAAAGAACACCTTCGCGCCAGCTTCGTCCGCGTGGGAGAAACCCCCATGGAGACCCAGTCGGCTTTATACATGCCCATGTTTGTCCAAGATCAAGTCTTCGGCGTGATCCAATTACAAAGTTACACCCCAGAACGGTTTACCGAAGAGGACGCCCGGTTGTTGGCACTGGTCACCAATACCACCGCTGTCTTAATTCAAAATGCCCGTTTGTTTGACCTGGCACAAAGAGAATTGCGCGAACGCGAGCAAGCCGAAGAAGCCCTCCGCGCCAGCGAAGCCCGTTATCGTCTCATTGCCCAACACGTGGACGACATTGTCTGGCAACTGGATACCCAATTGAAATTTGTCTACGTCAGTCCCGCCGCGACACGCGTGTTAGGGTACGCCCCGGAAGAAGTCTTGGGCTTCTCTGTAAAGGATTTGTTAGATGAAAAGGGCCTCATCAAAATGCAAGAGGTCATTCAAACGCGGTTGGGGCAAAAAGAACATTCCAGCAAACCGACAGAATACCTCATGCGCCACAAAGACGGGCATTGGGTCGAGGTAGAAGTCGTCTCCTCCCCGCTCATAGGGGCCGACAGGCATTACCACGGGTTTGTCGGGGTCACGCGGGATGTGACCGAGCGCAAAAACATCGAAAAAGAATTACGCGCCAGCGAGGAAAATTATCGGAATCTCGCTAAAGAACTGGAACAACGCGTCAAAAAACGGACCGCCGAAGTCCAAGACTTGTATGACAACGCCCCTGTAGGCTACCACTCCCTGGATGCGGAAGGGTGCTATTTCAGCGTTAACCAGACCGAGTTAACCTGGTTAGGCTATACGCGCGAAGAGATGATCGGCCATGCCTTCACAGAGTTTGTGGTCGAAGCCAACCAGTCCCTCTTTCAAACCAATTTTGCCCTGCTCAAACAACGGGGCTGGGTGCGCGATCTGGAATATGAAATGCGCCGCAAAGACGGCTCCACGCTCTTAGTGCTCATCAATGCCACCGCCATTCAAGACGAAGAAGGCAACTACCTGACAAGCCGCTCCACCTTACAAGACATCACCGAACGCAAACAAGCCGAAAACGCGTTGCGCGCCTCCGAGGCCCGGCTAAACTTCCTGCTTGCCCACACCCCGGCCATGATCTTTACCACCCAGGCCGACTACACCTTCCCCATCACCTTTATCAGCCCTTCCGTGCAAACCATTCTGGGCTACCAACCCCAACAATACTACGAAAACCCCCAATTCTGGTTTAGCCTGATCCACCCCGAGGATATTGGGAGCGGCACCGTCGCCGCCCTGGAATTGCTCGAAACCGGGCACACCGTCTGGGAATATCGTGCCCGGCGAGCCGACGGGCAATATCACTGGATGGCCTCGGGCATGAGCCTGCTCTACGAAAACGGGCATCCCAGTGAAATCATCGGCTATTCCGTGGACGTTCATGACCGCAAACAATTCGAAGAGGCCCTGCGCGAAAGCCAAACCAGCCTGCAAAACTTCCTCGATACCGCCAGTGACCTCATCCAACGCATGGACGACGACGGGCACTACCTCTACGTCAACCGCGCCTGGAGCCACGCCCTCCAATACTCCTTCGAAGAAGCCCGCAAAATGAGCTTCTTCGACATCATCGCCCCCGAATACCACCCCCTGTGCGAGACCATCCTCCAAACCCTCATCACCTCCGGCCAGGCCCAGGATTTTGAAGCCGCCTTCATCACCAAAGAGCGGCAAACCATCATCGTCGAAGGAAGCCTCAGCCGGCACCGGACCCCCAACGGACATTGGACCACCAACGGCATCTTCCGCAACATCACCCTCCGCAAACAAGCCGAAGACACCCTCCGCCAAAGCCGAGACGAACTACGCAACGCCAACATGGCCCTGGAAAAAGTTGCCCGGCTGAAAGACGAATTTCTCGCCAACATGAGCCACGAACTTCGCACCCCCCTCAACGCCATCCTCGCCTTTAGCGAAGGTCTGCTCGAACAATATCGCGGCCCCCTCAACGAACGCCAGTTCACCGCCGTCAAAAACATCGAAACCAGTGGCCGCCACCTGTTAGCCCTCATCAACGACATTCTCGACCTCTCCAAAATCGAAGCCGGACGCCTGGACCTCCAACCGCAAACCGTCGCCCTCGCCGATGTGTGCGAGGCCAGCCTGCTGTTTATCAAAGAAACCGCCAGCAAAAAAGCCCTCAAAGTCGCCTTCCACCTCAACGATCACCTCACCCTCATGGAAGGCGACCCCAAACGTCTCAAACAAATCCTGGTCAACCTCCTCAGCAACGCCGTCAAATTTACCCCCCCCGAAGGGGAAGTGGGCCTGGAAGTCACCGCCGACCCCGAGGGTGGGGTGGTGCATTTTGTAGTGCGCGACACCGGCATTGGCATTGCCCCCGCAGACCTCCCCCGCCTCTTTCAACCCTTCACCCAACTCGACTCCAACCTCAACCGCCTGCACGAAGGCACTGGCTTGGGCCTGGCCCTGGTGCGCCGCCTGACAGAACTGCATGGCGGAAGCATCTCTGTCGACAGTGCGCCAGGCAAGGGCAGTAGGTTCACCATCGCATTACCGTTGATTATCCCGGCCCAACGTCTCAAACCTCCCATCGCCTTTGAGACAGGTTCCCTCCCCCCCATCGGGGAACCGCCCCCCACAGAACTCCCCCCCTCCAACGGCATCCAGATTCTCCTGGCCGATGACAACGACTTTAACATCCAGGCCGTGCGCGATTATTTAGAAGCGGCTGGATACCAGATCACCCTCGCCCACAATGGGCGCGAAGCCCTCCACCTCGCCCGGAATCACCGCCCCCACTTGATCTTGATGGACATTCAAATGCCCGAAATGGACGGGCTGACTGCCATCCGCCAATTACGCGCCGACCCCACATTTGCCACCACCCCCATTCTTGCCCTGACCGCCCTCGCCATGCCGGGAGATGAGGCGCACGGCCTGGCCGCCGGCGCAAACATCTACTTGACCAAACCCGTGCGGCTCAAAGAGTTGGTTGCCCACATCCAAAACCAACTAGCACCCCTCCAGGCATCACAAACGGAGGTTTAATCCATGAGTCAAATCCTGATCACTTTTCTCCCCCTCCTCAAAGGCGCATTCCTCCTCCGCACCCTGACCCTGTCCTTTCAGGAGACCATCTTGGTGAGCGGGGGGCTGATCCTGGCCGCGGGAGCACTGGCCGTGGCCTGGCGCACCCAACGCCCTCACACTTCCAACCAACCAATGGAGGAGACGCCCTTACCCCAAAGTGAAGAAATGCTCGAACTTTTCTTCTCCCAGTCATTGGATGGTTTTTTCTTTATGACGCTGGATGAACCGCTCCGGTGGGATGAAACGGTGGATAAGGCCCTTGTCGTGAACGATCTCCTGACGCGCCAACGAGTGACGAAGGTCAACGAGGCGATGCTGAAGCAATATGGGGCCACGCGCGAAGAATTTCTGGGGATCACGCCTCAGGCCTTGTTTGCCCACGATCCCGAACAGGGACGCCAAATTTTCCACAATTTATTCAATGCCGGGCACTTACACATGGATTCCGAAGAGAGGAAAATGGACGGCACGCCCATGTGGATCGAGGGAGACTACATTTGCACGTATGATGCACAAGGGCGGGTGACCGGGCATTTTGGGATTCAGCGCGACGTGACCCACCGGCGGGAAATGGAAAAAGCCCTGCGGGAAGCGGAAGAGCGCTGGCAGTATGCGCTGGAAGGGGCCGGAGATGGTGTGTGGGATTGGAATGTCCAAACCGGGCAGGTGTATTATTCCCGGCAATGGAAACGGATGCTGGGGTACATGGAAGATGAAATAGAGGGCACCGTGGAAGCCTGGGAAAAACGCGTTCACCCGGATGACCTTGCCCCAACCATGGAGACTCTCAACAAGTATTTGCATGGGCTAACTCCTGCTTATGTGAACGAGCACCGGCTGTTGTGCAAAAACGGGACCTATAAATGGATTATGGACCGGGGCAAAGTGGTGGAATATACCGCACAAGGCCAGCCCCAACGGATGATCGGCACCCACACCGACATTACCCAACGCAAACTGGCCGAACAAGCGCTACAGAACCAACAAAAAATTCTCTACGAGGCTCAGAGCATTGCCAACTTGCAAAGTTGGACCGCCGATTTACAAACGGACACTTTCCACGTAGGAACCAGCAAAGACCATATTTTGGACATGGTAACGGGCGTCTACCCGTTGGAACATATCCTGAACATCGTTCACCCTGCGGATCGAGACCACATGCTCACTGCCTGGGCAGAGATCAGCCCGGAAAAACCATTGGATGTGGAGTACCGCGTGCTGGATCAGGACGAAGTGAAATGGGTGCATGTGCGGGCCAGCATCCAGTTTGATCAAAACGGGCAACCCAGTTCCGCGTTGGGCATCACCCAGGATATTACCGCACACAAACAAACCGAAAACCTCATTCAAGCCCAGCGTGATCTGGCGCGCATTGAGGCCCAGCGCTTCGTAGAAGGCGCGCGTCCAGCCTTCCAGGTCGACGCGGGTGAAGTCGAGGCGGCCTA
The DNA here is from genome assembly GCA_013359445.1 of Anaerolineales bacterium. Taxonomy (GTDB): domain Bacteria; phylum Chloroflexota; class Anaerolineae; order Anaerolineales; family JABWBV01; genus JABWBV01. The sequence goes on from JABWBV010000362.1 coordinate 7,261, forward strand.
TGTCAGGGAGCCGGATCGGTAGATCTGCAGGAGCTG
>JABWBV010000363.1 GCA_013359445.1 Anaerolineales bacterium
CTCCTGGATTTGAAAAGCCAACAAGATCAAGAAGAGATTTTGGGGCACTTACTATTCAAAGAAAAAGCGTTCCGCGCGTTACGACTAGTCGATGCAGAGGGGAATCAAATCGCCTTCAGATCTACCACGACCCGGGCACCGGAAGGCAATCAATTCCTTTCAGAGGCCATGAATTTCATCACCAGCGAACCAACTGGGGATGAAAACTTGGAAGCGCGTGTCTTTTACAGCGAGGTTCAATTTACAACAGATACCCACCAACCCTACATGATCATGGCGACCCCGATTTATAACCGAAGAGATGGCACCCTCTCTTATGTCCTTTTTGCTCATGTCCGTTTGGAACAACTCTCTGAAACCCTCCAAGATTTGGAAATTAATGACAATGTAAATGAGGGCACACAAATCTACATTGTCCAAAATGAAAAAATCATTGCCCACCCAGACGCGTCCGTTTTACTGCAAGAAAGCTTTTTTTCACCCCCATCTACGCCAGGGTTAACCACAGGACACAATCATCAAGACGATGTTCTCATGGTTACGTATGATTTGTTCTTTGGCAGTCAGGTATTTACGATTGTGACCGAGACCCCGTTTAGCAACGTATGGAATTTGACCCTTAGCTCCTGGCGGATTATTTTAGGGCTTGTCGGAATCACGGGCAGTGTCGGCATCTTTTTAGCGGTGTACGCGACGAATGGGCTAACCAACCCCATCCAAAACCTCGTCAACACAGCCCAAAAAATTCGCGAGGGCGATTTTTCCCAACAAGCCCCACCCTCCGAATTGAGCGAGTTGAACACCCTCGCCACTACCTTCAACCAGATGACTTCCCAGTTGAGCCACACCCTCGAAAATCTGGAACAACGGGTCGCCGCTCGCACACAAGCCCTTAAAACCAGTTCCGATGTCAGCCACTATCTCTCGACCATTTTGGCTGAAGATCAACTGGTCGCCGAAGTAGCCGGGTTGGTTCAGTCGGCCTTTAACTACTACCATGTCAACATTTTTCTTCTGGACGATCAAACCCTTCACCTCGTCGCAGGGACGGGAACTGCCGGACGGGCGTTGTTAGCCGAAAATTTTCAAATCCCCCTCGGAATAGGGCTGGTCGGGCAGGCCGCCTCCCAAAAACGCCCGATCCTGGTTCCAACGGTACGCGACAGCCCGGACTGGGTTGCCAATCCCATCCTCTCCGACACGCAAGCCGAACTGGCCGTACCGATTTCTCGCGGCACCCAGGTATTGGGCGTTTTGGATGTTCAACACAACGTCGCTGGCGGCCTTCGCCAGGAAGATGCCGACCTGATCCAATCCATCGCCAACCAACTCGCCGTCGCCTTGCTGAACGCCCAAACTTTTGAACAGTTAGTTTCTGAAAAATTTGCTGAAGCTCGGCAAAAAGAAGAAGCTGAAAAACTACTCGAAGCCTATCGCCTGTCCCCGGTAGGGCGGGCCGAAGCCTTTGCTCAACAGCTTGCTCCTCTCCCGGACCTTGCATTTACAATGTTGCACCAACTGGCTCAAACGGCGGGGCAAAACCCCGATTCTGTGGCAATCCTCAATCAACTGCCCCGCATTCTGGAGGACACCCAACCCCGCACGGGGCAACGTCCCCCTGCGGAGGGTTTCTTCCTCGCGCGGACAGCGGAAGGCTTTAACTTCCTCATCGCCAGTCAAAACGCCGCTGAACTCCTCCAAGTGGGGTTGCGTATTCTCTCCCGGCAAATCAGCCCCCCTTCCACTCCCGACGTAACTTTCCTGGCTCAGGCCCAGCAAATCTACGAAATCTGCCAACTGGCGGTAGAAGTCCACATGATCTCCCACATTACCCAATTCGACTACCGCCTACTCACAGACAATCATTTTTCACCGGAATTTCCCTTAACGCCCCTCACCACTGTTCTCGCCAAGCTCAAGAATATTACCGAAACCCTCAGCGCATACGAACGAGTAACAACCTTGCAAGATAAACTGGGCTACCTCGTGAGCGCGGTGGAACGCTTGCGCCAGATCGAACGGCAAGCCCGTACCCAATTGGGCACGGCAGACTTGAATATCCTCATTCGCATTACGGAAAACTGGCAAGCCGTCATGTCCCGAACCCTAAGCGAACTCCAAACCCAGGCCAAAATCAATTGCCGCCTGTTGACCCGCCACTCCTGGCAACATGACATCATCTCGATAACCCTTCAGGTGTGGAACACAGGGAGAGGCGCCGCCCTCAACCTCAAAGTTGCGTTGCTCCCTGAGCCTGAATACACCTTGGTTGATGACTCTGACCAAATTTTTCAGCTCAATCCTGGCGAAGAAGAGCAGATTGTCATCCGGCTCCGGCCTCGCCAGGACCCCGCTCTCTCGCAGTTTCGGGTCCGGTTTGCGGTGCTATACGATGATCCGCGCGGGCCGGGACAAACCGAACTCTTTGCTGATGTGATCCATTTGTTGTCCGAACCTCGACGTTTTCAGCACATTCCAAACCCCTACATCGTAGGGACTCCCCTGGAGCCTGGTTCGGCCCTCTTTTTTGGGCGGGAAGAATTGCTGGAGGCCATTCAGGAAAATCTGGCGTCTGCCCACCGAAACAACTTAGTTTTGATCGGGCAACGGCGGATGGGAAAAACATCCATCCTCAAACAACTCCGCAAACGGCTGGGAGCGGCCTTTGTACCGGTTTACCTGGATGGGCAAGTCATGGGGCTAGACCCCGGCATGGCAAACTTCTTCCTCGGCCTCGCCACCGAAATCATGTTTGCCCTTGAAGATCAGGGAATTGACATTGCGCCACCTACTATCCACGATTTCTCGGTGTCTCCGGCGGCCTCCTTTGAACATCAATTTTTGGTGCAGGTGTTTTCCGCCATCGGGGATCGCGCCTTGCTAGTTTTGTTTGATGAATTTGAAGAACTGGAAATTGCTGTTCAACGCGGGCATCTGGACGCCTCCATCTTTGGCTTTTTGCGCCATCTGATTCAACACACCCCCAAACTGAGCTTCATCTTCTGCGGAACCCACCGCCTGGAAGAGTTGGTGACCGATTACTGGAACGTCCTCTTCAACATCAGCCTCTATCAAAGAATCGGTTATCTAAGCCGGGACGAAGCGACGCGGCTGATCCAACAACCCGTTGAACCCTTTGGAATGCAATATGACGACCTTGCTCTGGAAAAAATTTGGCGTGTCACTGCGGGGCATCCGTATTTTTTACAGCTGATTTGTCACAACCTGGTCAATCGCCACAACCGGACGCAAAACAATTACCTAACCGTGGTTGAAGTCAACGCCACGCTGGATGAAATCTTAAGCACTGGCGAAGCCCATTTTATTTATTTGTGGACCGAATCATCCCTGGAAGAACGTCTAATTCTGGTCGCACTGAGCCGCTCTATTCCCCTGACCGGCTCAGTGCAGGCCGCGCAACTGAATGATTATTTGACCGAACGAGGAATCCAAATCGAGCGTCGCGCGGTGCGTGACGCGTTGTACCGATTGTCCCTCCGCGATATCTTGAAAGAAGATGATACCGAGAGTGTAGAAGAACCCATTTACAGATGGCAGTTAGGTTTATTAGGACTTTGGGTTGAAAAGTTCAAGTCACTCGGACGAGTGATGGACGAGGTAACGAAATGAAGAATCCCTATATTTCACGAGGCCCGATTCGCAATGCAGAACTTTTTTACGGACGGCACCACGAACTCCAGGAACTCAGCGCATTTTTACAAGGCAACCAATCCGTTTCCATCGTTGGACCGCGCAAAATTGGCAAAACATCCCTGCTGTATCATTTAATGCGCCCTACTACCTGGACGCAATTGGGGCTGAACGGCAACTTTCTTTTCGTTTACCTCGATTGTGAAGTCCTGGCAAATAGCACCCATGACGAAATTTTCGGCGAACTGGCCGTCGGCATGATCAACGCACTGGAGGAGCGCCAACTTCCCCCCGAACCCGCCCTGGAGAAAGCATTGGAAACCCCCTCGCGACTGGCCTTTGAAACCGCCGTCCGCCGGTTGAACCAGCGCAATCTCCGCGTGGTGCTCATGCTGGACGAATTTGAACGCTTGAGCACCAATCCCAATCTGGATGTCAACTTTTTCAATACCCTACGTGCGGCCGCGGGGCGCTACCAGTTGATTTACCTCACCGCGTCTGCCACCCCATTGATTCAGCTGACCTACGCGGTGCGTTCCCACGAGATTCTTTCCAGCCCATTCTTTAATATCTTCGCCCAACATTTTCTCAGCCTGATGCCCGACGAAGAAGCCCGCCAACTGATTCAAACCCCCGCACAACAGAACGGCAAACCCCTTTCCCAAGACATCGTGGAATTTCTCCTCAAATTTGCGGGAGGGCATCCCTTCTGTCTACAAGTGGCCTGTTATCAGGCCTACGACACCCTCGAAAAAATTGAGGAAATTCGTCAGCGAGCAATGCGCGTGTTGGATTCCCACTTTGAATATATCTGGCGGAACCTCAACGAATTAGAGCAACAAGTCCTCGCAAACCTTCCTGCGATTCTGGCCCGGCTGGCTCAGGATACCACGCAAGCCCACATTCTCCGTGACCTGACGCACAAATGCCTACTGCTTAGAGAAAATGGACAATTCCGGTTTGCCTACCAGGCCCTGGCTGATTACGTGGGAACCCTAAGCAACAACAACCCACTCTCTTCCCAAAAATGGAAACCCGACCATGCGGATGGGGCGAAGATAGGGCCTTATGAAATCCAGAATCTCATTGCGCGGGGAGGCATGGCGGAAGTGTACAAAGGGATTCACTCCCGGCTGGGGCGTCCGGTTGCGATCAAAGTTCTCCCCCCACAACTGGCCGGAGAAGGGGACTTCCGGCGGCGGTTTGAGCGGGAAGCCCAGGCGGTGGCCGCCCTCAAACATACGAATATCGTTCAGGTTTTTGACTTTGGCGAATACAATTACACCTGTTATCTGGTCATGGAATATGTGGATGGCAAAGACCTGACCAACTACCTACGGGAACACCCAGGCCCCATGCCTTTTTCGATGGCCGTTTCCCTGCTAAAAGAGGTTGCAAGTGCGTTAGATTACGCCCACGCGCAGGGCGTCGTCCACCGAGATGTGAAACCTTCCAACATCCTCTTGGAATCCCGGGCGACCGCCACACCCAAACAATTTCCCTTTCGAGCTATCTTAACGGACTTTGGCATTGCGAAGTTAATCACCAGCAAAGTCTCTAACACCGGCACAGGGATGATGGGCACACTGGACTATATGGCACCCGAACAAATTAAATCCGCCAAAACCGTAGAACATTACGCAGATATTTACGCGCTCGGAGTGTTAGCCTATCGTCTGATCACCGGCGTTTTACCCTTCACCGGAGGACATCCGGGAGAAGTTCTTCAAGGTCATCTGCACCAGCCAGTGCCGGATGCGCGAGAGGTTGTGCCGGGCTTACCCCCTCATGTTTCTTTTGTTTTACAACAAAGCATGGCTAAAGACCCCACACAACGATTCGCCTCCGCAGGAGGCATGGTCAAGGCATTGTCAGAGTAAACGTCTCCTCGCACGCCCCAAGCGGGTAGCGACGGCTTCATTCGTATTCCGATTGAAATCGTCACTACCCGCTTTTGTTTTATAACGTCGGGCCTCAGTAAATAATAAAGGCAACCGTTCAGATACATTTGGAGAATCCCCCAAAAAAAAGGATGGGTGGGGGATGGATATCCCCCACCCATCCTTTTTGGGGAAACTTTCTTCTCTATCCTGAAGGGTTACAAAAAAGCAAGATTAGACAAATAAATCATAAAAAGATTCAAGATTTCTCTGGGGATTTCCATAGAATTTCAAAATAGAAACGAACCTCGTGTGAAATAAGATCGCATATTAAACTTTTCGCTAACAGACGTCGAGGCATACTCCTACAAAGAACAGGTAAACGCCTTTCATAGGATGGAAACAAAAAATGAATGATGAAGCCGAAATCGTAAGTGAATATTGGGCAAAACGGGTCAAAGAATATTCGGGCAAGAATACCGGCCTCTTTTGGTGGGATGCAGGCCCTGACATCTTCGCCTACAGAAACCAACGGATTTCAGGAAACCCTGCCTCAGATTGGGTGGACTACACGTTAAAGAAATACTTTGCAGGGCGCCTCCCCCTCGCGCGGTGTCTCTCTTTAGGGTGTGGCGGCGGACGATTAGAAAGACAACTGGCAAAGTTGGAAACTTTTCAACAGTGTGATGCCTACGATGTCTCGGAAGGTGTGATCCAGCAAGCCAAAGAAGCCGCCCTAGTCAAAGGATTGCATCATATTTCATACTATGTCACCGATATAAATACCATCTCCCTCCCCGAGGGTGTATATGATGCTGTTTGGATCGCTATGGCCATGCACCATTTTCAAAATTTGGAACATGTCTGCGAGCAAATCAAAAGATCCCTAAAACCTGACGGATTACTCATTCTTGAAGAATACGTCGGGCCTAACCGCTTTCAGTTCTCGGCGCGGCAAAAGGAGGTAACCAATTTATGCCTCGCTTTATTACCTTCTCGCTATCGCAAAAAGGCAGTTCAGGCAATGCAAAGAGAATTACATGCCCCAACCGAAAAAGGGTTGAAGTGGTTCATCCGGCGGTTGATCGACAAAGTTCAAGATGGTTCCCTGCGCCGGGCAGTTCAACGCCGCCTGAATGCGTATCAAGCGCGTCGAAAAGGGCAAACGCTGGAAAAGCACATTGTTAACTTCCCAACCGTGCGCGATGTCATCGCCGCAGATCCTTCTGAGTCCATCCGGTCTGAAGAAATCCTCCAGGTGGTGGGGCGCTATTTTGAAGTTGTGGAAAACAAAGGGTGGGGCGGCAACATCCTACAATTCCTGCTCGCGGATATCGCGGGAAATTTTTCAGAGCAAGATCCGCACGCAAGGAACTTTTTACAAATGCTGATCCGCATCGAGGAAGCCTTTCTGACTAGCGGCGAATTTCAGAGCGATTTCGCGTACATTGTTGCGCGCCCCCTCAAGGATTAACGCCACGTCCGTTTTGAACGGGGAATCATCGAACCTGAGGCTGGTGGCATCCTGCCGCCGTAATCGCCGAGGCGAAGTACACATTCATCACTTCCCTCACCCCCGCATTCCTTGGATGTGTGGCCCAGCCGGAGAGAGTCACAACCAACGGGCTGACGACCTGGCTACCCAGGCTCATCGTCGCGCATAAGCGCCCGCGGAAGGCGTCGTTAGTGTGAGGGTCTATACGGGTGGCAAGGGGAATGCTCAACACGGAAAGCGCCATGCCGATCAAAAAACGATAGATAAG
>JABWBV010000364.1 GCA_013359445.1 Anaerolineales bacterium
ATCGCCAATGGTTTTGTCGGCAGAGGGGGTGAGCATTGTCCCGCCCATGTAGAGAATCCCCGCACCGACGAGCAGAATGGCGGGGATTTCAAATATGCCGTGCGGGAGAATGAAGCCCAACAAAAACGTGAGTGGGGGAATGCCCGCCCCGGCCAGCGTCCCCATAAAATAGCCGATCAGCACAAACGGCAACATCAACACCAACACGCCAAACACGCCAAAGGACACAATCCCCAACAAAAAAGCCAGCCCCGACGCCCGCAGGTTATGGAACCAGATAATTCCCACCCCTTCCGGGGCGAGCAAACTGATCGTGCCCACTTGCGAAAAAGCATCCAGTTCAAAGTTTTGCAGGTCAATCACCTCCGGGGGCAGGGCAAAGTTGCGAGATTGATCCAACCCGATCCAGATCGCCCCCATCAACAGGAGCGCGGCCATCAAAATTGGCAACCGCATCCGCCGGAGCGAACGGGGAATCTCCCGGCGGAACCACTCGCCCACCGAACGAGCCTCCCCCACAAACCCCTTGCGGAAGAATCGCCACCCTGCCTTCATATCAAGCGTGTCCAACTCCCGCCCCAGCAGGGCTTCCCGGTTAAAGTGCGCCAACCCCATCCGCACCAGCAACACCGCCAGCACCCCCATCGCCAAAATCACCCACCACAACGCCCCATACGCCGCCCAAAACATCACCAGACTCTCCCCCTGAATGACAAACGACATCGGAATGATGACAAACGACGCGAGCAGATTCGCCGCCCGCACCGAAGTCGCCTGTGTAGAAATCACCACCGCCCCCGCCACCATCACAATCGCCTGGACAAACGTCAACAACAGGATTTGGGTGAGCAAAATCGGCTCTGGCGTCCAGCCCAATTTTTGATACACCCCCCACAGATACACCGCAATCCCCAAATAACTGGCGATCAGCGGCGGAAACATCACCGCAACCAGTTTGCCTACGTACATGTGCCAGTCTTCCAACGGGCTAGACAGCAAGGGTTCAATGCTCTTCCGTTCCTTTTCGCCGACAAAACTTTCCAGCGCAATCACCAACGAAACTGAAATCGGGAAAAAGCCAACCACCATCAACAGGAACGGGATCAGCCGCTCCCCCACAAGGTCCGCCCCAAACCGCCCGACGAAATTCACAGCGCGCTCGGCGGTAAAGTTCATAATCGAGGGGAAGATCAGAGTCAGGACAAAGATCGGGATCACGATCCGCCAATCCCGAAACTGATCGCGTACTTCGCGCTTGGTGATGATCCACGCCGGAGCAAATCGGTGGATAAATGTACTCATATTTTCGTCTCCTTGCCATTCGCCATCGCTTTGAGATAGACCTGTTCCAAACTGCGGGGGACTTCTGCGAGGCTGATGATCGCCAACCCCTGTTCGAGCAGGGCGCGCAAAATCTGGGGGTTATCCTGTCCCCCGCGCGGGGTGGTGAACCGAACGGAAAGGGGACCGCGCCCGGTCAACGTCGCGCCCTCGGGCAGGGTCACATCCCCGTCGGAGAGCGGTTCGCCCAAGACGGCCTCGTACTCCGGCACGCCGAGAAATTGCTGTTTGAGTTCAGCAGGGGTGCCGTTGGCGATGATTTTGCCGTTGCGGATGATGGCGATCCGGGCGGCGAGTTCTTCGGCCTCGGCGAGGTTGTGGGTGCAGAGGATGATCGCCCGTTCGTTGGTGCGGAGTTCGTGCAGGGCGTCGCGCACGAGGCGGGCGCTTTCCGGGTCCATCGCGGAGGTGGGTTCGTCGAGCAGGAGCACGGGCGGGCGGTGGATGAGGGCGCGGGCGAGGGCGAGCTTTTGGCGCATCCCTTTGGAAAATTCCCCGATGCGGCGGTCGCGGGCGGCGGACAGGCCGAAATGATCGAGCAGGCGCTCCGCCCGTTCACGGCGGGTTTTGGTATCCAACTGGTACACCTGCCCGAAAAAGTCCAGATATTCGGCGGCAGGCATCCGGTCGTACAGACCGTGGTGCTCAGTCAGCACCCCAACCGAGGCGCGAACTTTGGCGGGGTGGGTAACGACATCGTGTCCGGCGACCCACGCGTGGCCGCTGGTGGGACGCAGGACGGAGGTCAGCATCCGTACAGTGGTGGTTTTCCCCGCCCCGTTGGGGCCGAGGAGCGCGAGCACTTCGCCCGAGTGGACTTCAATATTCACTTGTTCGACAGCTTTGAAGTCCCCGAAGTGTTTGGTGAGGTTTTCGGTTTTGATCATGGGGTGGAGGGTGGGAGACGGAGGAACGCTGATTTGAAATTTTTAAGAATTATGAAGGGGTAGTGTATCAAAGATTGGGGGTGGGAGAAAGATCAAGCGGGCAGTACTAAATCCCTTTATGCGAGAAGTTCCTTTCGAGAGATTGGTTAGAAGATCGTTCCAGGGCTTCCTCTCTGCGTTCGGAATGACAGAGGAGGCATTTTTGATTTGTTTACCCCATGCGTGTTAGAGCATCCAAACGGGGATGGATTGCGCCGTGGCGGTGAGTGGAAGTCCCTGTTCGGCAAGGCAAATTACCCCCCCAGGCCCCACGGGGAGGCCGAGACGTTCCAATGCCCCGAAATGCCGGACATCGTCGCGCCCCGGAGAGGCAGTTTTTTTGATCTCCAGGGGATAAATCATGCCATCCTGTACGAGCAATAGATCAATCTCCCGCTGATCTTTATCCCGAAAAAAGTAAAAAGGCGGGCGGCGGCCTGTATGCCAGTAGCTCTTGAGCAATTCGCCCATGATCCAGGTTTCCAGGATTGACCCGGACATGGCTCCGGCCTCTAGCGTTTCGGGGCTGGCCCACTCGGTGAGGTACGCGACCAGGCCGGTGTCGAGGAAATAAAGTTTGGGCGTTTTGATGAGGCGTTGGGTGACGTTGGTATGGTAGGGTTCCAATAAATAGATTGTGCCTGTCGCTTGGAGGATCGAGAGCCAGTTTTTGACGGTATTGGGGGCGATGTCGGCATCGCGGGCCAGTTCCGTCAGGTTTAAGAGTTGTCCGGTCCGGGCGGCGGCAGCGCGTAAAAACCGGAGAAAAGCCATCTCATCCCCCACGCGAGCGAGATCACGGACATCACGCTGTAAATAGGTTTGCACGTATGAACCGTAGAACAGGACATGTTCGATTTCGGGATTGAGGGCAATGGCGGGCAACGCGCCGCGCCAGATGAGGCGGTAGAGTTCTTGGAGGGTGATGCGGGATTGGGCACTTCGGTGGGTGATTTCTTCGGGCGTGGGCACAAAAGGGGTGACTTCCAGCCCTTCCCCCTGCATTTCTCGGCGCGATAACCCTGACAGGTGCAGGATCGCGACCCGTCCAGCCAACGATTCGGACACCCCTTTCATCAAATGAAATTGTTGTGACCCGGTGAGCCAAAACATGCCGGGGGTTCGGTCGCGGTCTACCGCCATTTTGATGTAGGGGAGCAGTTCGGGGGCGTACTGAATCTCGTCAATGAGGACGGGTACGGGGAAACGTTGCATAAAGAGCGCGGGGTCTGTTTTCGCCAGGGTTAAGACGAGCGGGTCATCCAGCGTGACATAGCTCCGCCCTTCCTGAAGATGCCGTAAAAGGGTCGTTTTGCCCACTTGTCTTGCCCCTGTGAGTAAAAGCACGGGAAATTGTTGAGTTACTTTTTGAAGGTAGGGTTGAAGAGAACGCGGAACGTACATGATTCACCTAGAAAATCGTCTAATCTGCAAGATGATTGCATAATAGACGAAAGTGATCCGGCTGTCAAGTTCGCGATAAAAAAAAGAGACGGGGTGAGCCGTCTCTTTAAAAAATCTGCTTAAATGATGGATTACTTGATAATCCCTGGTAACAGGGCGTAAAACTCCGTCGCCTTCACCACATCGTCCAAAATGACTGAGTCATTGACGGTGTGGGCGGTTTCTTCTTCGCCGGGGCCAAAGCCGATGCTGGGGATGCCCGCTTTGCCTGCCCAGTAGATGCCGTTGGTGCTGAAGTTCCACTTGCTGGTGGGCGCTTCGGGGTAGCCAATCAGATTCCGGGTTTCGGTCGCGGCTTTGACGAAGGGGTGGCTGTCTTCGTAGGCCCACGCGGGGAAGTATTTGTCCACTTCGTAGACAAAGCCGGTGTACGAAGGATCGTCGTAATACAGCATTTCGACGGAGATGGAGTCTTTGTGTTCGGGCGGGATGAGGGCGCGCACCTGCTCGATGACGGCGTCCACCGTTTCCCCGAACGTGACGCGGCGATCCACGTAAATGAACGCCTCGTTCGGGACGGCGTTGATGCTGGGGGTGTTGACGTGCATATCGCTAACGGTGATTTTGCCGTGGCCTAAAAATTCATGGTCGCCCAGTTGGGGTTCGAGGTCGCGAATGCCTGCGATGACGGGCAAAAGTTTATAGATGGCGTTGTCGCCAAGGTGGTTGCTGGCGGCGTGGGCACTGCGGCCTTTGGCGACGACTTTCATCTCGACGCGGCCTTTGTGCCCGCGATAGACGAGCATTTTGGTCGGTTCGCCGATGACGACGTAGTCCGGGCGCACGCCGGGGTCCACTTCCACGAAAGTATTGGGGGCAATCCCGTCGCACCACTCTTCCATATTGCCAAAATAATAGGCGGTGTAGCCGTCCAGCAAGCCGAGGTCGCGGGCAATCGCCAGGCCGTAGATCATGCCGGGGGTGGAACCTTTTTCGTCGCACGCGCCACGCGCGTAAAACCGCCCGTTTTCGATTTTGCCTTTGAACGGGTCCCACTGCCATTCGGCGGGGTCGCCAATGCCGACGGTGTCAATGTGCGAGTCGTACATGAGCACTTTCGGGCCGTTCCCGATGCGCCCGACGGTGTTGCCCATTTTGTCGAAACGGACTTCGTCAAACCCGAGGGCGATCATTTCCTGTTGGATGCGTTCCCCAACCGGACCGATTTTTGAGTCCATGCTCGGAATGGCGCAAATTTCGCGCAGGAATTGGATGAGGGTCTCGCGGTTTTCTTCGACACGAGCTTGAATTTCTTTGATGGTTTGTTCGTTGGTCATATTTCCTTCTTTTTTTGCCACGAATTTCACGAATTATGCGAATTCATTTTTCTTATTTCGTGAAATTCGTGGCTAATGATTTTCAAATACTGAGATTAGCTCAAACTTTGTCACATCCACCAGCCCTAAATCCGAGATCCGTAGTTCGGGGATAACGACGAGGGCGAGGAGGGAGAGTTGCATGTTGGCGTTGTTGAGTGTACACCCAATTTCCTGAAAGCCGCGTAGCAATTTGTCGGATTTTTGGGCGACGAGGGAGGCGTGTTCGTTGGACATCAGCCCGGCGATGGGGAGTTCGACGAGGCCGATCACTTCCCCGTCGCGGACCACCACCTGCCCCCCGTTGACCTCCGCCAGCGTGTTCGCGGCGAGCGCCATGTCCCCTTCATCCGTTCCGACGACGATCAGATGATGACTGTCGTGGGCGACACTGGTGGCGATGGCCCCCCGCGCGGTGAATCCGAACCCCTGCACAAGCCCGACCTGCACCCCGCCCGTGCCGCGGTGCCGTTCCACGAGCGCGATCTTGGCGAGGTCGCGGGACATATCCACCTTCACTTCCCCGTTTTCGGGGGTGACTTCGAGGCGGAGATGGCGGGTGGGGGCTTGGTTTTCGATGACGCCGATGACGTTGGCCACCCTCACCCCCAGCCCCTCCCCCGCGGGGGGAAGGGAGTCAGACCTCCCCTCTCCCGGCGGGAGAGGGGGTTGGGGGGTGAGGGCCAGGCGGAAGTCTTCGGCGGTGAGGGGATGGCCGAGGTGGATCGAGTGGGTGAGCCAGTTGGGGTAAGTGTACGTGGGGAGGTCAATCAGCAGTTGCCCGTTTTGGGCGATGAGCTGGCCTTTTGCAAAGACGTGGGTGGGGGTGAATTCGATCAGGTTGGGGACGAGGACGATGTCGGCGTAGCGTCCGGGGGCGATCTGGCCGAGGTCGCGGGAGAGGCCAAAGTGTTCGGCAGTGTTGATGGTCGCCATTTGGAGGACGGTGATCGGTTTCAGCCCTTGCGCGATGGCGTGGCGGACGACGCGGTCCATGTGCCCCTCGTGGTAGAGGGTGCCCGCGTGGGAGTCGTCGGTGCAAAGGATGAAATGCCGGGGGTCGAGGCCGTGTTCGGTGATGGCTTTGACCTGTTCGGCGACATCGTGCCACGCAGAACCGAGACGGAGCATCGCTTTCATGCCCTGACGGACGCGGGCGATGGCGTCTTCCGCGCGGGTGCCTTCGTGATCGTCTTCCGGCCCCCCGGCGACGTATCCGTGGAAGGGGTGGCCCAGGTCGGGGGAGGCGTAGTGCCCGCCGATGACTTTGCCCGCGGCGCGGGTGGCGGCCATTTCCGCGTGCATTTTTTCGTCGGACATAAACACGCCGGGGAAGTTCATCATCTCCCCCAGGCCGATGATGCCGGGCCAGGCCATCGCCTCGGCGACTTCTGCGGGGCCGATGGTCGCGCCGGGGGTTTCCAGCCCGGGCGCGGAGGGGACGCAGGAGGGCATCTGCACCCAAACGTGGATGGGTTGTAGGGCGGCTTCGTCCACCATCAGCCGGACGCCGGACAGGCCGAAGATGTTTGCCATCTCGTGCGGGTCTACGAACATGCCGGTGGTGCCGCGCGGGGCAACGGCGCGGACGAATTCGGTGACGGTGAGTTGGCCGGATTCGACGTGCATGTGGGCGTCGAGCAGGCCGGGGACGAGGTATTGGCCGTGGGCTTCGATGACTTTCGTGTCGGGGCCGATGGTGTGGGCGGCTGACGGGCCGACGTAGGCGATGCGCTCGCCTTTGACGGCGATGTCGGTGTGGGGGATGATTTCGCCGGATTGCACGCACACCCATTGCCCGTCACGGATGACGAGGTCGGCGGGGGTGCGGCCCATGGCGGTGTCGGTGAGGAGGCGGGAGGGGGGAATGGATTGCAAGGTTTCCTCCGTGAATAACAAAGGTAAATAAAGTAGATAGGGTAAATAGGGTAGATAAGGTAGACAGAGTACTTATTTACCCTATCTACCCTATCTACCTTGTATACCTTCTCTACCCTTTCAACAACCCCTCCAACGCCGCCAAAAACAGCGTCACATTCTCCCGCCGCGCGCTGTACCCCATCAAGCCGACGCGCCAGATTTGCCCGGCGAGGGGGCCGAAACCGCCGGAGATTTCGATGTTGTATTCGTTGAGCAGGCGTTGGCGGATTTTCAGGTCGTCCACCCCGGCGGGGATGCGGGGGGTGGTGAGGGTGGGGGAGCGGAGTGCGTAGGGGGCGCGGGGCGGGGCGC
>JABWBV010000365.1 GCA_013359445.1 Anaerolineales bacterium
CCCTCCTCACCTACGAAGTTTCCTTCGCCCGGTACCTCGCCAGCGCCACAGGCAAAACCTTCTCTGCCCGCCCCAGTTGGGAATTGATGGCACACGTGACCCCCAAAGTCGTTACCCGCGCCCCCGCCGGACCAGAATTCCCGCTCGGCACAAAAGAGATTACCCTCGTATTCAGCCATGACATGGATCAGGCCAGCGTCGAAAACGCTTTCACCATCGAACCCGCCCTCCCCCACACCTTCACCTGGACCAAGAAAACGCTCAAAATCACCCTCGATACCACTTTCACCCCCGAACAAGCCCTCCACATTTCCCTATCCGATAGCGCAAAAACCCTCGGCGGCGAATTCATCCCCTCGTTAGCCTGGACGTACACCACCCCTGCCCTTCACGCCACGTTTGGACGCGCCAACACCGCCTCCCGCCTCACCCCCTTCACCGTCACTTTCAACTATCCCGTTGCCCCCACTACCATCGAAAGCGCCCTCACCCTCAACCCCACGTTTCCCTACAAGCCCCAGTGGGATACGAAAAACCAAACCCTCACCCTCACGCCCACCGAACCCCTCCCCGCCGCTGAAAACTACACCTTCACCCTCAATCTAGAAAACGCCGTCGGCGATCCCGCCCCCCACACATGGGATTACCTGACCCCCGCGGTCACCGCGAACCTGGAAATCATCCCCCGCGGCGAACGTCGCCCCAGATTAAAGTTCACCACCGACATCGCCCTCGACCCCGAAAGCCTCGCCAATGCCCTCCGCATCACCCCCGCGATGACCTACACGCTCGAATGGGCTTCCAACCACACCAGTTTCAGCATTCTCCCGGCCACCCCCCTCCCCAGCCTGACGCAATACACCATCCGCTTCGAGGGAACCCTGCTCGACGCGGACGGATTCCCTCTGCCCGGACTGGGCATCCACCGCTTCACCACCCCCAGCCCGATAGCGAACGAACCCGTCCTTGAATGGCAATACACCAACTGGAATTATTACTTCGGCGCGGCGCCCCTCTCCCCCAACGGCGACTTCATCATCCAATTCGACCGCCCGATGGATCCCGCCACCATCGTTGCCGCCCTCACCATCACCCCCTCGATTCCCGGCGAAACCGTCTGGACGGACGCGACGCACCTCCAAATCCTCCCCACTGAAGGACATCTCCAACCTCTCACAGAATACACCCTCACCCTCGCCCCCACCGCCCTCGACGCCGAGGGGAACCCCGTCCTCTCCGCCCCCCACACCTGGAAAATCCCCATCGCCGACTTCCCCAGCCAGGCCAGTTTCGGCGAATACGGCGCCAACGTGCAGGTCGTAGATTTGGACGGGCGACGCGCCATTCAAATCGCCACGAACGGCGGGCTGGAAACCGTCCACCTCGACCTCTACCGGATCACCATCGCCGACTTTCTCCAATACGATGCCAACACCTTTGTCGTGCCCTGGGCGAGCGGGCGCAACACGAACAATTTCGACCTATCCGGCGCGGCCCATGTCGCCTCCTGGGACTCGGAAGTCGTGTACGTCACGGGCGAAAATGCCTACAACCACCCTGCCGAAATCTACCTCCCCGAAGACTTGGACGAAGGTCTCTACGTCATCAACCTGACCACCGACCACCTCGACGACCAAATGCTCCTCGTCGCCTCTCGCAGTACGCTTGCCGTCCAATTCACCTCCCGCGCGCAGGGCGGGGGCGACTTGATCGCCTGGGTCAGCAACATCAACGGGTTCGTGATGCCCGACGCGGATGTGCGGGTGTACACCGCGTCGGGGATGCAGGTGGCGAGCGGCACCACGGACGAAAACGGCGTCTTCCAAACCACGCTCCCCGCCGGGATCACCCCCTCTCTCGTTGTTGCCCGCCGCGATGGGGGCATTACAGCGACGGGGATCGGCGGCGTGTGGGGTTCGCGCGGTTCTACTGGCTTCAGAACCAACACCGCCAACCAATACACCGTCTACCTCTACACGGAACGCCCCATCTACCGCCCCGACCAGACTGTGAACTACAAAGGCATTGTCCGGCTGGATAACGACGTAAACTTCCGCCTGCCCCCCGCGGGGATCACCGCCACGCTGAACATCCGCGACGCCCGCAACAACCTGATCGCCACCACCCCCGTCACCCTCAACACGTTCGGCACGTTCAACGGCGCATTCACCCTCGCCCCCGGCGCGATGCTCGGCGAATATCAGCTCGAACTTCTCTTCAATGAAGAATCCCACTGGCAATCCTTCAAAGTGCAGGACTACAAAAAGCCCGACATCGCCATCACCATCACCCCCGACCGGGCGGAGTATGTTGCCGGGGACACGATGTCCTTCACCGTGGACACCCGCTACCTGTTTGGCGAACCCGTTGCCAACGCCAGTTTGAAAGTCAACACCTACGAACTGCTCCCCTTCTACTGCTGTTACTGGGATGACTACCCCGGCGGGGGCAACGGCGAATTCCGCTGGTTCCCCTCCGGCGCAGAAATCACCCTCACCGCCGACGAAAATGGCCTCGCCACGTTCACTCTGCCCGCCCAAATGGGCGAACAAACCCAATCCCGCTACTATTACCGGGAAAACGCTCCCATCACCACTCATTGGGGTATCGAAGTCACCGCCGACGATGGGAGCAACCAGGAAATCAGCAGTTTCGCCACCGTCCGCGTCCACAACACCGCCACCGAAGCGGAAATCCAACTGGGCGGCTGGCTTTTCCGACCCAACACCCCCTTCCCCGTCCGCGTCCTGCTCTCCTCCACCTTTGGCGACCCGCTGAACCGCCCCGTCCAATTCCGGGTCGAAAAACGAAGCGGCAGTTATTGGGATTACACCAAAATCCAAACGCTCGACCTGACCCCCGCCGAAAACGGCCTCGCCACCACCGAACTCACCCTCGAAAACGGCTCCTACCGCCTCACCCTCACCGGGGAAGACAGCCAGGGCAACGCCTTTGAAACCTCCCGCCATCTCTATGTCTTTGAACCCGAAAGCACCTGGCTCTTGGACTACACCACCGAACTCAGCGTGTACGCAGAGGCCCGCGCTTACGCCCCCGGAGACACCGCCGAGATCGTCGTCGAATCGTCCTTTTCCGGACAGGCTTTGGTCACGATAGCCCGGGGAAGCATCCTCGACCACCGTCTCGTCCAACTCACCGCCCCGCTCACCGTGCTGAACGTCCCCATCCGCACCGACTACGCCCCCAACATCTTCGTTATCGTCGAAGCGTGGAACCCCCTCGTCACCGACCTGAATCAATACGAATACGCCTACGAAAGCATCCCCGACAGCATCTTGCGCCGCGACGCCGTCCAACTCACCGTTCCCGACACCGCCCACCGCCTGACCGTGGAAATCACCCCGGACAAAGCGGAGTACGCGCCCCGCGAGGACGCCGCGTTCACAATCCGCGTCACCGACCCCGACGGCAACCCCGTCCGCGCCGAACTCTCCCTCGCCCTGGTGGACGAAGCGATCTTCCTCCTCGCCGACGACCCCGCAGGCGACATCCACGACGCCTTTTACACCCCCCGCTCCCTCAGCCTGTTCTCCTCCGACAGCCTCGCCCCCTGGCGTTTTCTCTGGTTCTCCCGCGGCGAAGGCGGTGGGGGTGGCGACGACTTCATGCCCGGCTCCCCCCGCACGGATTTCCCCGACACCGCGCTCTGGCTCCCCACCGTCGTCACCGATGCGGACGGCACCGCGACCATCACCGTCACCCTGCCCGACACCCTCACCAGTTGGCGGCTCACGGTCAAAGCCATCACGCAAACCTCCCTGAGCGGCGAAGGGCAAACGAACATCGTCACCCAACAACCCCTCGTCGTGCGCCCGCTCCCGCCCCGCAACCTCGTCGCCGGCGACACCTTCCTCCTCTCCGCCCTCGTCCATAACTTTAGCGACCAAATCCAGGCCATCACTGTGCGTGCCGCAAGCGACGGGCTGGAACTCGACGATGCCCCGCAACAAATCATCCTCCATGCGGGTGCGTCCGGCGTGGTGAACTGGACGGGGACAGCAACCCGCGCGGGCGAGACCTCATTCACGATCACCGCCGCGACCACGTTCGGGATGGGCGATGCGGTCGAAATGCACCTCCCCGTTCAACCGTTGATGATCCCCGTCACCACTCACGAAGCGGGGCAATTCACCGGGAGTGCGCGGGTGACCGTTTCCCCCGCGCCCGGCGCGCTCCCCGAAAGTGGCGTGCAGGTTCAAGTAGATGCCACGCTTGCGGGCAGTCTGCTGACCGGGGTAGAATATCTGGTCGGGTATCCCTACGGCTGTGTGGAACAAACCATGAGCCGCGCTCTGCCCAACGCGGTCGTGGCGCGGGCCTTCGAGCAGTTGGGCCTGTCCGAGCGGGCGGATTTGTTGGGGCTGGATGGCAAGCTGGCGGCGAGTGTGCAACGGCTGTACGCTTTTCAACACGACGATGGGGGCTGGGGCTGGTGGTTCGATGACCCGTCCGACGGCTACCAGACCGCGTGGGTGGTCTTTGGCCTGTCCGTCACGGCGGAGAGCGGCTACCCGATAGATCGAGACGTGATCGCTCGCGGGGCGGATTATCTCAAAGAAAACCTGGACGGGATGAACGCCCCCACCCGCGCCTTTGCGGTGTATGCGCTGGCGTTGTCCGGGCATGGCGACCTGCAAACCACCTTCAACCAAACCGCTTCCCTGTCCGAACTCGACCTGTTCAGCCGGGCGTCCCTGGCGCTGGCCCTCCACGAACTCGGCGACGACACGACCGCGAACGAATTACTGGACGGGATTCTGTCCGAGATGGAAGTGGCCCCCGATGGGAGTGTGTTCGCCCCCGGGGCGGATCATGATGGGTACTACTCGGCGAAATTTATGTCGTCCAGCGTCCGCACGACGGCGATGGTGCTCCGTGCGGTCATGGCACTCCGCCCGGACAGCGATCTGCGCCCCGGCATGGTGCAGGGCCTCCAGGCACGGCGCGCCACATTCGGCTGGGGCACGACGAACGAGACCGCGTTCACCCTCCTCGCCCTGACCGATCATCTGCTCGCCCAACAAGCCGCCGTCGCCGACACGACCGTGTCCGTGTACCTGAACGATATCCTGCTCCAAACCTCCACCCTCTCCGCCGGAACCCCGTCCCTGCACCTGTCCATCCCAGTCGCCACCCTCGCGGCGGGCGAAAACGAAATCCGCCTCGAAACGGACGCCGCGTTCCCTCTGTACTATTCGGTGAACGGGGAAATGTTCGTCGCCCAAACGGAAATCGCGGGCGAAGGCCTCCCCGTCACCCGCCAATATCTCGACCCCGAAACGAAACAGCCCCTCACCACCCTCCGCGAAGGCGATCTGGTGCTCGTCCGCCTGACGGTTGACCTGCCTCAAACCGGGTTCTACCTCATGCTCACCGATCCCCTCCCCGGCGGGTTGGAAGCCCTCAACGAGGGGTTGAACATCACCGGCCACGACACCGTCCTCACCGAGCGTTCCTACTGGGGTTACGAGTGGGATTGGTTTACGTACGACGATTACGGGTACAACAACAAAGAAATCTGGGCCGACCGGGTGTTGTTCTTCGTGACGGAGATGGGCGCGGGGCCACACGTGTTCGAGTACTACGCACGGGCGACGGTGTCCGGGGTGTTCACCGCTCTGCCGGCGGAGATCGAGGCGATGTATGATCTGGCGTTTTGGGGACGGTCGGGGAGTGAGGTGGTGGTGGTGAGGGAGGGAGAGAACAATTAGCCTTTGATATAACCCAGGCTAATCCGGCCCCGGTCTTTATCCACACTCAAAATTTCGACTTCAATTACCTGCCCCACGCGGAGTTTCGTGCCCTGGGGCAGTTTGCTTTGGTGGACGAGGCCATCTTGTTTGACGCCGATGTCCACGAATGCGCCAAAATCCACGACGTTTCGCACCGTGCCCTTCAATTTCATGCCGGTGACGAGATCATCCGCTGAGAGAACGTCACTGCGGAGGATGGGCGGGGGGGCGTCCTGGCGGGGATCGCGGCCGGGGCGGAGGATTTGCTCGAGGATGTCTTTGAGGGTGGGGAGCCCGGTGCCGAGTTCGGCGGCAAGTTTTTCGACGGGGGTGTGGGCGAGGAGGCGGTCGAGGGCGACCTGGCGTTCTTTGGCGGGGGTGAGGAGGGTGATGCCCGCGCGGCGCAGGACTTCGCGGGCGATGGGGTAACTTTCGGGGTGGATGGCGCTGGCGTCGAGGGGTTCGGCGCCGGTGGTGATGCGGAGGAATCCGGCGGCTTGTTCAAACGCTTTGGGACCGAGGCCGCTCACTTTTTGGATGGCTTTGCGGGTGGGGAAAGGGCCTTTTTCGTTGCGGTGGGCGACGATTTTTTCGGAGAGTTTGGGGCCAATGCCCGCGACGTGGGTGAGGAGGGCGGGGGAGGCGGTGTTGATGTCCACACCCACACGGTTGACGACGGTTTCTACGACACCATCGAGGGCTGAGTTGAGTTCTTTTTGATCGACATCGTGCTGGTATAAGCCAACGCCGATGGCTTTCGGGTCAATTTTGACGAGTTCGGCGAGGGGGTCGAGGACGCGGCGGGCGATGGAGACCGCCCCGCGCATAGACACGTCGAGGTCGGGGAGTTCGGCACGGGCGAGGGGGCTGGCGGAGTAGACGGAAGCGCCAGCTTCGCTGACGATGAGGTAACGCAAGTCAGCGAGTGGCAAGTTTGCGCTTTTCGGTTGAGAGGCAGGGTTTTTGGATAGGAAATCCGCTACGAGTTGTTCGGTTTCGCGGGAGGCGGTGCCATTGCCGATGGCGATGAGGGTGACTTTGTGCTGGATGCAGAGGGCGGCGAGGATTTTGATAGCGCGGTCGCGCTCGCGCTGTGGCTCATGGGGGTAGATGGTGGCGGTGTTGACGACTTTGCCGGTGGAATCCACGACGGCGATTTTACAGCCGGTGCGGAAGCCGGGGTCAATGCCGAGGATGGTATGCCCGCCGAGGGGGGGCTGACTGAGCAGGTTGCGAAGGTTTTCGCCGAAGACTTTGATGGCGTGGTTTTCGGCTTGCTCGGTGAGGGCGCGGCGGACGTCACGTTCGATGGCGGGGAGGAGGAGGCGTTCGGCGGCGTCTTCGATGGCGAGGGAGAGGTGCTCCGCGAGGGGGGAGCGGGGGTCGGGGCGAAAGACGGTGGAGACGGCTTCGCGCCAATCCCGTTCGGGCAGAGTGACTTTGACACGGAGGATTTTTTCTTCTTCGCCCCGGTTGATGGCGAGAATCTGAT
>JABWBV010000366.1 GCA_013359445.1 Anaerolineales bacterium
CCCAAATCTATACCTATGTCCAGTGAGAAGAACCCCAACAACCAGTTCAGGGGATTGAATGCCAAAATGTGTCTCCTAGTGGTTCAATGTTCAAACGGAGCGTATTATACCATGTCGAAAAATTAGACCTTAAAAGTTGATAAATTCAACTTTTGTTTTATTTCGCGGCCCTCCCGTGCCCCCTCACCCATTTTTATGAGCGTGGTATACTGCCGTCGCGGCGCAAATCCTAAAAAAAGGCGAGCGCGTTTCCGCGATTTTATCTCATTGGAGGTGTCTGTAAAATTTTCTCATTTTAGGGAAGAATAGCGCATGGCCCTTGTTAATTATCAATTGTGAATATTCAATGATTGTAATTACTCAGACTCGGAGAGATAAAACTCGAAAAAAAAGGATGGAAGGGGGGATGTACATCCCCCCTTCCGTCCTTTTTTTTCGAAACTTCCTACTCAGGGTGAGCAGTTACCAATAATTAATAATTAATGAGGGTGACGAGGACGAGGGTTCTCTGCCGCGAGGCAGAGTTAACCGGAACACCACGAAGGTTTACCCCTTTCGTGCCGGGAAAATCGAAAGATCAGCGGAAGCCCTCTGGATACGAACGACCACCGTTTCAGGTGTCCCCGTTCCCCCACCGTTTTTCCCTCCAGGACGAAAACCACGTACAACGCCGCGCCAGTAATGGTGCGGACAAAAGCGTCGGCACAAAAAATAATCAGTAACGAGGAATGAGCAACAAGCCACTCACCCCTCGTTACGCATCACTGGAGGTTCCCCATGTGTGGAATAGTCGGTTACATCGGCCCGCGCGACGCGACGCCGATCATCTTAAACGGTCTCCAACGCCTCGAGTACCGGGGCTATGATTCCGCCGGTTTGGCGGTCATCAAAGACGGTCAAATTGAAGTCCGCCGCGACGCGGGCAAACTTTCGCGCCTCACTGCGCTCGTCAACGGCAGTCCGATTTCCGGGCATATCGGCATCGGGCACACGCGCTGGGCCACCCACGGCCAGCCCAACGCCACCAACGCCCACCCTCATATGGGCATGACCGGCGAAGTCGTCATCGTCCATAACGGCATCGTCGAAAACTATCTCGAACTCAAAGAAGAACTCTTAGCGGAAGGGGCGGTTTTCAAATCCGAAACGGACACCGAAACCATCGTCCATCTCATCGAACGGTATTTGTCGAGCGAAACAGACCTCGCGGAAGCCTCGCGGCGGGCATTGAACCACCTCAAAGGGGCCCACGCCGTCGTGGTCATGTCCACGCGCGAGCCGGATAAAATCATCGCCGCGCGGATCGGGCACTCCGGCGGGGTGGCGGTGGGGTTTGGCAAAGGCGAAATGTTCCTCGCCTCGGACATCCCCGCCATTCTCGAACACACGCGCGAGGTCGCGTTCCTGGAATCGCATCAGATGGCGATCCTCACGCGGGAAGGGGTGCGGGTGCAAACCCTGGATGGGCAACCCGTCGCCTACGAGATTCACAAAATCGCGTGGGACCCGGTGTCCGCGGAAAAAGGGGAATTCCGCCACTTTATGCAAAAAGAGATTCACGAACAGGGCCGCGCCCTCACCGACACCATCGGCGGGCGGGCGGATTTTGAACGGGGGACGATTCACCTCCCGGAATTGAATCTCACCTCGGACCTGGCGCGGCAAATTGAACGGATTTACATTACCGCGTGCGGCACGGCGTCGTATGCCGCGATGGTGGGCAAGATCCTGATCGAGCGCATCGCCCGCATCCCCGCGGAAGTGGTGATCGCCTCGGAATTTCGCTACGCCGACCCCATCGTGGATACCCATACTGCCGTGCTCGCCATTTCCCAATCGGGTGAAACGGCAGATACACTGGCGGCGATGGACGAGGGGAAAAAACGGGGCGCGACCCTGTGGTCCATCGTCAACGCCATCGGCTCCCAGGCCATGCGGATCGCAGACGGGTACATTCCCATGCTGACCGGGCCGGAGATCGGGGTTGCTTCGACGAAAGCTTACACCGCCCCGCTCGTGGATCAGTACATGCTCGCCATCCTGCTGGCCGACCTACGCGGAACGTTGGACGCCAAAACCCGCCGGAAACTGGTCAACGACATTCGCCTGATCCCCGACCTCGCGGGGCAGGTGCTCGAACGGGAAGCGCAATACGAAGAGGTGGCGCGGACGCTGATGAACGTGTCCCACTGTCTGTACCTGGGGCGCGGCATCAACATGCCCACCGCCTACGAAGGTGCGTTGAAACTGAAAGAAATCTCGTACATCCACGCGGAGGGCTACCCCGCGGGGGAGATGAAACACGGGCCGATTGCGTTGATTGATCGGGATATGCCCGTTGTGGTGATCGCCACGCGCGATCAGTGGTACGAGAAGATGATCAGCCAGATTGAGCAGGCGAAGGCGCGCGGGGGGCCGGTCATCGTCGTGGCAAACGACGGCGATCAGACCATCGCCCCCCTCGCCGACCACGTGCTTTGGGTTCCCGAAACCCCGTGGATGCTCAGCCCGGTGACGAATGTGATCCCGCTCCAAATCCTGGCCTATCACATCGCCGCCCTGCGCGGGTTGGATGTCGATCAGCCGAGAAATCTGGCGAAGAGTGTGACGGTGGAATAAAAAGCCCCTTTCATCGTTTTTTCGGAACATCCTAGTAGACGGTCAAAGATCATTTTTAGGTTCGTAGTGGCGGTTTCAACCGCTCAAGACGACGACTGAAGTCGTGACTACAAACAAAATTTTCAGGTTTGACGGACTACTAGTTTGGGTGAATGAAAAAGTGTGCCGCACCTGAAAAGGTACGGCACACTTTTTTTTTATTCACGCCAAAATTCGGCCCTTTCCCGCCAGAAATGGGAGAGCTTTTTATCTTATTTTTACAGGGCGAATGTCCATTTTGTTTTAGAATTCAGCCTTTGATCGTGATAGAATCTCCCCACGGATTTTATCCAACAGGATGGCCCGTCTTTATTTCCAAGTGTACCGAAAGAGGGTTTTTCCATCCGCAACGTGGGGTAATTTCCATCTACTTCGCCTTTTATTTTTGAAAAAAAAGGTCTTCGCTTTCTGCCGCATCTTTGGTGCAAACGCAAGGGATGGGCGGTGCAACGGGCGAAAGTGAATTTTAGGGGCAGGGAGCGAAAAATCAGTAGGACAGTTTATGGTAACAGATGAGAAATTTCCAACTCTCCATCTGGGGTCGCCAACCAAAAATTATTTTTCGACTGGCGTGGCAGATTTTCGCGTTAAAAATCAGTACATGGCAAAGGGCGTGCGACAAAAAAAATCACCAAATTGGGGAGGAAAGCCAGGACATTGCTCTCTTATTTATTTCTATTCAACCCATCTAAACCCCAAGGGAGAAACTAAAAATACGCCTCGGAAACGTACGTAGGAGAGGTCACCCTATGCAAGTTAAACCCACGTATGAAGAACTCGAACAGCGCTGTCAAACGGCGGAAGCGATACTGGACGCGATCCGTTCGGGGCAAACCGATATGGTTGTGGGTGAAAAAGGCCCCCTGGTTTTAAGGCTGGAAAAAGAACTCGCCGATACTCGCGTCCTCTATACCCTAAGCCAGAGGTTGAATGAGCTAGACATCCTGGAAGATGCCGTTCAACAAGCCGCAGACCTGGTGGCGGAGACGCTCCACTTTGACCGGCTCAATATCATCACGTTTGATATGGCGACGGAAATAATCCTTCATTTTTATTCGGGCGGCCCTGGGCGTCGCGCCAGCGTGGAAGTCTCGTTTGATGAATTGCAGGAGGGATTAAGCGGCTGGGTTCTGAGAACCCGTCAATCGGCGTTATCGCCTCAGGGGGTGCCCGATGAACGGGAAAGTCCGGCGGTACAGGAAAGGCGCCATGCCACAGACTGCGGTGCGATCATGGTGGTGCCTATCCTTTCTCGCAATACCATCCTGGGCACCATCACTGCTATCAACCGCCCGGAACAACGCGACTTCACCCAGGCAGATGTTGAACTGCTGGAAACGCTTGCCAGTCAGGTGGGCGTATTGATCCAAAATAACCAGCTCTATCACGACCTGCACAAGGAAGTGAAGTTGCGCCAGCAAACTCAGGGAAAACTGGAAAAAGCGTACCTTGAACAGGAACAACGCGTAAAAAATCGCACAGCGCAACTGGCCGAAAAAAACCAGGCTCTGGAACAAGAAATTCAAGCACGTAAAAAAACTGAACAAGTGCTCCAACTCTTTGTCGAATATGCCCCTGCCGCCATTGCCATGTTTGACCGGGAGATGCGGTACATCGCTACCAGCCGCCGTTTTCTGGCCGATTATCGGCTCTCCGAACAAAACGTGGTGGGCCGTTCGCATTATGACCTCTTCCCTGAACTCTCCGAACGTGTGAAAGAAGTCCACCGCCGCTGTCTAGCAGGAGCGGTGGAAAAGGCCGAGGAAGACCCCTTCCCCCGCGAGGATGGGGGGGTGGATTGGGTACGGTGGGAGATTCACCCCTGGTATGAATCGTCCGGGGAAATTGGGGGCATTATCTTGTTTTCAGAGGTGATCACCGAACGGAAACTTGCCCTGGAACGGCTTCAAGACAGCGAGGAGCGGTTTCGGACGACGTTTGAGGCAATGCTGGAAGGAACTCAAATGATCGATTTCGACTGGCGCTATCTCTACTTAAACGCCACCGCCGAAAAGCACAATCGCCGCCCCAATCAAGAACTGCTCGGCCAGTGCTACATGGACATGTGGCCGGGAATTGAAGAAACGCCAGTCTTTGCCATTCTTAAAGACTGTATGGATACGCGAACCGCGCACCATATCGAAAATGAGTTTGTTTACCCGGATGGCCTCATCCGCTGGTTCGAGTTGAGCATTCAACCCGTCCCCGAAGGAATATTTATCCTGTCCATTGATATTACTGAACGGAAACGCGCAGAAAATGATTTCCAAGACATTCTCTTAAACCTGGAAAGCGCCGAAGAACAAGCGGCGTTGGGCAGTTGGTATTTCGATACTGCGACCCAAAAAGGGTGGTGGTCCAAACAGATGTATCAAATTTTTGGCCTAGACCCGGCCAATGGGGTGCCAGGCAACGAAGATTATCTGACCTTGATCCACCCAGAAGACCGCGCCCTTTTGGCTTTGACCTTGGCCCAACTTTCGCAAGGCTTCCCCCCGGAAAAACAAACCTATCGCATCTGCCTTCCCAATAGGGAAACGCGCATTCTTAATCCGCAGTATCGCATCGAGAAAGACGCAAGCGGCAAAATCCTCAAATTTTATGGCACTATCTTCGACATTACCGAACGCATCCAGGCTGAAGAAGCCCTGCGAAAGAGCGAAAGTTTGCTGACCGAGGCCCAGGCGATTGGGCAGATGGGGCATATTGAGTGGAATGGCCGAGATCAGGCGTTGATTTGTTCCGAGGAGATTTACAGCATCTTTGGCCTGCCGCCGGGAACCGAAATTACCCAAAACACCATTTCCAGCATGATGCTTCCAGAAGAACTTGAAGAATTACAACGTTTGGATTTAGAGGCTTTTGCCCATCGCGGAAATCTGGATTATGAGTATCGCATCCGCCTGCCCAATGGGGAGATACGTTGGCTCCATCAGCATGGCAAAGTCACCTACAACGAACAGAACAT
Organism: Anaerolineales bacterium; assembly: GCA_013359445.1. GTDB lineage: Bacteria > Chloroflexota > Anaerolineae > Anaerolineales > JABWBV01 > JABWBV01. The sequence continues at coordinate 5,627 of JABWBV010000366.1, forward strand.
CCCCATCCGCATGATCGCCGTTTGCCAGGATATTACCGAACGCAAACGCGTAGAAAACGAACTACGCCGTTCCAATGCCGAATTGGAACAATTTGCCTACGTGGCCTCCCACGACCTGCAAGAACCCCTGCGCGCCCTGGCTGGCATGGTGCAATTGCTCGAACACAAATACAAAGGGCAACTTGATGACCGCGCCGACGAATACATCCACCACGCGGTAGACGCCGCCTACCGGATGCAAAAACTCATTAACGATCTGCTGGCTTTTTCCCGCGTGGACCGGCAGGGGCGTAGTTTTACCATGGTCGACGCGGCCGCCTGCCTAAAGACCGCCCTCAAAGATCTGGAAGTCGCCGCCCAAGAAAGTGAGGCCACCATCACCTGGGACGCCTTGCCGAAAGTTTTTGCCGATGGCATCCAATTGACTCAACTTTTCCAAAACCTGCTGGGCAACAGTCTCAAATTTCGAGGCAACCGCCCCCCTGAAATCCATATTTCTGCGGTACACAAAAAAGGCGTTTGGCAATTTGCCGTGCGAGACAACGGCATCGGCATCGAACCCCAATACTATGAACGCATTTTCCAACTCTTTCAACGCTTGCATACGCGCCGGGAATATACCGGCACTGGCATTGGCCTGGCGATTTGCAAAAAAATCGTCGAACGCCATGGCGGGCAAATCTGGGTTGAATCTCAACCAGAACAGGGCGCGACCTTCTACTTTACACTGCCCGGAAAGGAAGCCTGATGAACGACCAAACACATCTCAAAATAATTGAAATTTTATTGGTGGAAGATAGCCCCACCGACGTCTTAATGGCGCGTGAGGCGTTAACAGAAGCCAAACTATTGAACAACATTCACGTGACCGAAGATGGGGTCGAAGCCCTTGAATTTCTCCGCAAAGAAGGAAAATACACCCACGCCCCCCGCCCGGACCTGATCCTGCTCGATCTCAACCTCAAAGGGTATCACGATGGCCTCAAAGTGTGCCACGCCTTACGGAAGGAGCCTGACCCAACGCTGGCCCAGGTGCCGGTTGTCGTTGTCAGCGGGTTCATGGACGAGGAAGATATAGCCGCAGCGCTGGCAGCCGGCGCCGACGCCGTCGAGAATGCCCTGCACTGGTGGCTGACGGCGGCTCCGCGCTTCGGGGTGCCGGCCGCGTATGCAATCGCGGCGAGCAGTTCCGCCGCCAAGTGGCTTTTCATTGCCGGCTTCGGCCTCATCCTGGCCTTTGCCGGCGCCAGAGCCGTAGGCGGCGCGCATGGAGGATCCGATGCTTAGGCAGCTCTTGATATTCCTGCACCTGTCCGGCGCGATCGCCTGGATCGGCGGCATGTTCTTCGCCTATTTCTGCCTGAGGCCGGCGGCGGCCGAGGTGCTCGAGCCGCCCAGGCGGCTGCTGCTCCTGTCGGCGACGTTCGCGCGCTTCCTGCCGTACATGGCGGTCGCGGTCGTGGTCATCCTGGCCAGCGGCTTCGCCTTGCTCCTTCAAGTCGGCTTCCGCCAGGCGCCCGTCGGCTGGCACGCGATGACGGCGCTCGGCCTGCCGATGGCGGCGGTGTTCGCCTATGTCTATCTGGCGCTGTTCCCGAAGCTGCGCGCGGGCTGCGCCA
>JABWBV010000367.1 GCA_013359445.1 Anaerolineales bacterium
AAAACTCTTTGAGATTTTTGTCAACAAATACCACCCGGAACAAAAAACGATTGAACCCGTCCAGCCTTACAAGATGATTTCCGAGCCGGTGGCGGAATACCGGACGTACCAGCAACGCCACGAGAAAAGTTTTACAGCCACTTTGATCCTGCATGATGTGGGCGATAAAGAGGATCGGAAACAGGAAGTGGAAGATTTCAAAGACGGCAAAATTGATTTTCTGTTTGTTTACAATATGCTGTTGACCGGGTTCGATGCCCGCCGTCTGAAAAAACTGTACATCGGGCGGCTGATTCGGGATCACAACCTCCTGCAAACGTTGACCCGTGTGAACCGCCCCTATAAAACATTCCGGTATGGGTATGTGGTGGATTTTGCCGACATCCGCAAAGAGTTTGACGCGACCAACAAAGCGTATTTTGACGAATTACAGACGGAACTCGGCGATGAAATGAAAACGTATTCCGATCTATTCAAAACCAAATCAGCGATTGAAGCGGAAATCCGAGAGATTCAAGACACCCTGTTTCATTATGATTTGATCAACGCCGAAATTTTCAGCCAACAAATCAGCGAGATTGAAGATCGGGCGGTGGTGCTGGAGATCAAAAAAGCGTTGGAAAATGCCCGCAATCTCTACAACCTGATCCGGTTGTTGGGGCATTTTGAATTGTTGGAGAAAATTGACTTCAAAAAGCTCTCCCAACTGCTCAACGAGACGACGCGCCACCTGGATTTGCTGGCCTTGAAAGAATCCCTGCAAAATAATGTGGATACCACGAATTTGCTGAATGTCGCGTTGGAAAACGTGCTGTTTATGTTCCGTAAGGTGTCCGAAGAAGAAATGGTCATTGCCGATCAACTCAAAGACATGCTCCGCAAGACCCGCGAGGCATTAGGGAGCAACTTCGATCAGAAAGACCCGCAATTTGTGACGTTGTATGAGGAATTAAAACGCCTGTTCGACAAGAAAAACCTGGATGAGATTTCACAGGAAGAGATGAAGCGCAACATCGGCTCCCTGCAACACATCTATGACAAAGTGACGGAACTCAACCGGAAAAACAACCTGCTCAAGGCGAAATATACCCACGATGTCAAATATGTCCGCACTCACAAGCGCATTTTGGAAAGGGGCATCGCCCAACGAGAGATCGAACTTTTTGAAACGCTCTCCAAGATCAAACAACGCGCCGATGAAAGCGTGTTGATCAACACCAAAATGCTGGATAATGAAAGTTACTTTGACCGTTTGATGATCAAGATGGTCATTGAAAATTTTGACAAGACGACGATCAAACTCCAACCCGACTCCGCCCGGTTTATCAATACCCATCTGGTGCGGGAATACCGGAATGAATATTTAGGAATCTCGTAAATGCCAGGCTTATAGAGGAAACTTCCCGAAAAAAAGGGTGAAAGGGGGATGTATATCCCCCTTTCACCCTTTTTTTCGGGCCAATCTCTACCCTCCACCCCACCTGACAAGGACTCTCTGCATGGTTATGCTTATTCAAGACTTTACTTCAAAAACCAAAGAACTCATTGACGATTTAAAGGGGATTTGTGCCAATTATGGCCTGGGAAATGATGGCAACGAATACAAGATCATCACCCAGGCCTTTCTCTACAAATTCATGAACGACAAGTTTGGCTACGAAGTTAAACAACTTGACCCCCGCCTCACCCACGCCGAACCATGGGAACAGGAAATCGCAAAATATACCGACGCCCAATACGAAATGCTCCTCCTGCGTCTGCACCCCGACAGCGCCCGGCTGAAACGGGAGCATTACCTGTCTTATCTCTATCAAAACCAAAACCGGGAAGAATTCGCCAAATTGTTTGACGACACCCTGCGTGACATCGCCATCACCAACAACGATATTTTTTCCGTCAAAACGGGGTCAGGCGCACGGGTCATCCTGTTTGATGAGTTGAGCAACTTCATCACGGATAGCTCCCGGCGGGACGCTTTCTGTCGCGCCCTCACCAATGCCCTGGTGCGATTAAATTTCGAGGGCATTTTTGAGCAAAAGTTCGACTTCTTCGCCACCATCTTTGAATATCTCATTCAGGATTACAACAAAGACGGGGGCGGGAAATATGCCGAATATTACACCCCGCACGCCGTCGCCAAAATCATGGCGGCGATTCTGATAGACAAGCCCGTGCAAAACGTAACCGCTTATGATCCCGCCGCGGGATCGGGGTCACTGTTGATGAGCCTGGCCCATCAAATCGGCGAAGACCGCTGTACCCTGTACACGCAAGACATCTCCCAAAAGTCGAGCAGTTTGTTACGGCTCAATTTGATTTTGAACAACCTCGTCCACTCCATCCAAAACGTCATTCAGGGCAATACGCTCCTCAATCCCTATCACCGGAACGGGGATCAGTTGATGACCTTTGATTTTGTCGTTTCCAACCCGCCCTTCAAACTCGATTTCAGCGACTTCCGCGATGACCTGGACACCAAAGCCAACCAAGACCGCTTTTTTGCCGGGATTCCGAATATCACCAACAAAGACAAAGCGAAGATGGCGATCTATCTGGTCTTTATCCAGCACATCATGTTTTCCCTCTCGGCGCAGGGCAAAGCCGCCGTCGTCGTGCCAACGGGATTCTTGACCGCGCAAAGCGGGATTGAATTGAAAATCCGCCAAAAATTGGTGGACGCAAACATGTTGCGCGGCGTCGTATCCATGCCCAGCAACATCTTCGCCACCACCGGGACGAACGTTTCGATTTTGTTTATGGACAAGACCAATACGAAAGGGGAGATCGTTTTGATGGATGCCTCGAAATTGGGGACAACGGTGAAGGAGGGGAAGAACCAGAAGACTTTGCTCTCTTCCAAAGAAGAAGATTTGATCATCAACACGTTTAACCAGCATGAAGCGGTGGAAGATTTTTCGGTGGTTGTTTCTTATGAACAAATTAAGGAGAAGAATTATTCCTTTAGTGCGGGGCAGTATTTTGATGTGAGGGTTGAATACACAGATCTAACGCGGGAGCAATTCACAGCCCGTATGGAAAACATTAAAAACAAACTTGATTTACTGTTTGTTACGTCGAAAGATTTAGAGAACGAAATCCAAAGGCAATTGGGGGATTTGCTGTATGGTTGAAATGACGACAACTACCCTAAGAAATAAAATTCATATCAAGCATGGCTTTTCCTTCAAAGGCGAATTTTTTGCTTCTGAGGGAGATTATGTTGTGTTAACACCTGGAAATTTCAAGGAATCTGGGGGGTTTAAATTTGATGTTGAGAAGGCAAAGTTTTACAGTGGTAAATTCCCACGAGAATATATTTGTGCCAAAGGTGATTTGATTGTTGCGATGACAGAACAAGCCGAAGGTTTATTGGGATGTTCGGCAATTGTTCCAGAAGATAATCGCTTTCTCCATAATCAGCGAATCGGTTTGGTAACAGTTAATGAAAATGAAATTGATAAATTATTTCTGTATCATGTATTTAATACCAAAAGTGTTCGCCAGCAATTGAGAAGGAGTTCTTCTGGCTCGAAAGTAAAACATACTTCTCCTGACAGAATATATGATGTAATCGTAAATCTTCCGCCACTCCCAACCCAACAAAAAATCGCCGCCATCCTTTCCTCCCTCGACGCCAAAATCGAACTCAACCAACGCATCAACGCTGAGTTGGAGGCGATGGCAAAAACGCTGTACGATTATTGGTTTGTGCAGTTTGATTTTCCCGATGAGGAGGGCAAGCCGTATAAGTCCAGCGGGGGGAAGATGGTGTGGAATGAGGCGTTGAAGCGGGAGATACCGGAGGGGTGGAATAACGGCACATTGTCTGACCTGGGAACAATCTCAGGAGGTAGCACTCCACCAAGAGAAATAGAAGAATATTTTTCAAACGATGGTACACCGTGGATCACGCCAAAGGATTTATCCCTAAACGCGGGAAATAAATTCATCACAAAGGGTGAAACCGATGTTACTGGGAAAGGTATCAAGGCTGCGTCGTTGACGATTATGCCCAAAGGCACAGTTCTTTTAAGTTCCCGTGCTCCAATTGGTTATATGGCAATAGCACGAGGAGAAGTGACAACAAATCAAGGATTTAAGTCATTTATCCCAAACAAAGGGTATTCCATTCCTTTTATTTACTACACAGTTCAACAAACCATCCCAACAATTATCAATCACTCGTCAGGATCAACATTCAAAGAGGCCTCCGCGACTGTTTTGAAATCAATTTCAGTATGTTTACCGCCTATTTCAATCGCGGATAAATACAAAGATACGGTTGACGCAATCTTTGAAAGACAGAACAAACTCGAACTTGAATCCCAAACCCTGACCGAACTGCGCGACTGGCTGTTGCCGATGTTGATGAATGGGCAGGTGAAGGTGGGGTGAGAGGCGTTTGGACCGCGAACCCCACGAATCGGCGCGGAGGGTGCGAAAGGGATTCGTGCCTTTCGGGTTTTTTTCGCGTGGTTCGTGTGCCAATTCTTTGTGTCTGCAAACTCAAACCCTAAAGGTTTCTTGCGCTTTTGCGTCACGTTTCCCGCCGAAACATGAGCCTTTTCAGGGATATACGCCTATCAGAGAAAACCTTTAGGGTTTGGGAGCTTTCACGCTTAGAGGGGGCGACCTTGATGACCGTCCAGGGGGAGGGGAGTCTTTCTCCCTGCTTTTACTCTACGGTCAAAATCCGATCTAAAATCCCCTGACGATCATTGACCGTGGCGACTTCCAGGCAGTCGAGGAGGAGGTGGGTGGCTTTGAGGTATTGATCAACGCGCGTGGTCTGCTCCTTATTCAACTCCCATTCATGCCCCATGTCCCGGTGTTTCAGAGCGAGGGCGCGGAAAGCCTGGTCGAATTGCGCCCAAGCTTCTGGGTTGGATTCTTGGGCAGGCAAAGGAGTCTTTTCGAGCTCAATGGCAAATGCCGGGTCAGCGGCCTGGCTGGCCTGGGAAACCGCCCGGAAGAACGTTTGAATATCGGGATACAAGGCCCTAACCTCTTTAATAGTCCATCCTTTCGCTAAGATTTTGGTGTAGAGTGGGGCGTAGAGCAGAAGGGTGTCCAAAAAAATTTTTTCGACGCCATGGCGGGCGCGAGGGGGGAGGTTATCACGGGTACGAGTTCGATCAAGGTCAAGGTCACGAGCAAGGGCACGGGTAATGGCAAGGTCACGAGAATAGGAAAGAGCGAGGGCAGGATGGGAACGATTATTAACAAGTATATGCGCAAGGGTAAGATTAAGGTCAAATGCAAGGGCACGGTCAAGGGCGTCCACAATGGCATGAGCAAGTTCATAGGCAAGGACAAAGGCATGATGAAAATCATACACAAAGTCACGGGCAAACATAAATGCAAAGTCACGGGCAAAGGTAAGAGTAAGGTCACGATCATTGAAGAGGGCACTGACACGGGCACGAGTAAGCACAAAAAACCAATATACGCCTCTAGTCGCTCCAAATTGAAGCTCTTCAACCTGGGCCGCCTTCCGTTCTACCCAGGCCTGCATCGCCCAGAGGTTTTCATCGCCCCGAAGTAGGTCTCCAATCGCCCGGTGTAGGATGTCAAAAAAGTCGTTGGCCTCATCCAACAGGCTGGCAGTCAACAGAAACACTTCCCGCCAGCGGGGGTCGGTCAGGTGGGGTATGAGGGCGTCCAGTGTCCCATGCCGGGCGTTGTCCACGATGGCTTTGGCGGTGTAGTATTCCTGAAAGGTGAGGTGGGAAAAGGCGTAAATGTGGTGGGCGCGTTCGGTCAGGATGCTGTGTTGGGCCTCGATGGCTTTTAACACGGCCTCGCCATCCGGGTCGTCCTTTAAATCTGCGGCGGGGAGTTTTTGCAGAAAACTTTCAATCTCGGCGACCAACTGCCGTTTGTGGAAAAAGATGTCCCCTTTTTCAAACGCCTTCGAGGCGAGGGCGGCGAATAGCTTACGTTTATGGCCCAGGGAGAGGTGTTTGTAAATTTCGTCGCGGCGGATGTTGCGCTCGGCGTCCCACTTTTTCAGCAGGGCGTCCAGCGCCTCTTCGTATAACTCCACCCGGCGTTGGGGAATGTGCAGGGTGGTGTCGTAGGCCAGGCAGATCAGTGAGAGCAAGAGCGGACTGCGCCCCAAATCCCGCACGCCCTCGTTATCCGGTTTTTGAAATTCTTGGAGAAACGGGTCGGCTTTGCCGGACTTCCGAAACCAGTTGCGCGCATAGGCGGTCATCTGCCCGTCGTCGAAGTCGGCCATTTCCACGTAGGTAAAATCGGTAAAAGAATAATCCGTGGCCGCGACCCGGCAGGTGAGGATCGCCTTCGTCTTGTCGTACTTCCTACAGAAATCGCGCAGGTCGGTCATCAACTGGTCGCGCACGCCCTCTTCCAGGTTGACTTCATCCAGACCGTCCAACAGCAGGACCGCATGGCCGGTTTCCAGCAGGTATTCGATGAAGGGTGCGGCGTCGGGGAACTGGCAGATGTCAAATTGCCGGGCGATAAAGGTCAGAAGGTCGCCCCCTTTGTCCGCCCAATCTTTGAGGGTGACAAAGATCGGGATGCGCCCCAGCTTTTCTTGCACCGTCTGGTGGACGAGGTATTTGAGGAAGGTCGTTTTCCCCGCGCCGGGTTTGCCGAGGATGTAGAGGCGGTGGCCTTTTTGCTCACTACCACCTCCAATCCCCGGCGACGCTCCACTTTCTCCAACTTCTCCGGCTCGCGTTGGAGTTCCTGGATCCGCGTCATGTCATAACGTTGGAAGGCCAGGGGTTTGTCCAGCATTTGCACGTCGGTAAAGATGTCATCGAAGTCAATGGGTTCGGTACTGCCGAGAACGCGGATGTAGCCGTAGTTTTTCACCATGCGCGCTTTGTAGCGTTCGGCGGCGTGGCCCCAATCGAAGTCTATAAAGCGAGATTCGAGGGCACGCAGGCGGTCACTGCCGTCTTTGGCGTCTTCGATTTTGCGGCCTAAAAACTTGAGGAAACCGGCTTCCAGGTGTTTCCACGCCCAGGCGGTAAAGTTTTTGCCAGCTTCAGGGATCATGTTGCCTCCATCGGGGGTGTCCGTGTGTTGGGTGAGGGGGTTTGAACGTCCACGCATGGGGAGATTATACACTTAAGGGTGGGAGGGGAGGAATTCGGACCACGAACCCCACGAAAGGACGCGGAACGCGCGAAAGGGATTCGTGCCTTTCGTGGTATTTCGCGTGTTCCGCGTTCTAATTCTTTGTGCGT
>JABWBV010000368.1 GCA_013359445.1 Anaerolineales bacterium
GGTGGATGTACATCCACCTTCCAGCCTTTTTTTCGAGTTTTACTTATAGAGTGTGTGTAACGGCTCAGGCCTAGAGAGGATACGCCCCGAGAAAAGGGGGGGGCGGGCTTAAAGGCCCTCGGGTTCAAGGCCAGGGAATGGGGACAGGTTGGGAATAGCCGTGTTTTTCCGCGATGTACAGCAGGCCGGACGAGGGTTGGGCACACGTCTGATCGTCTTGAAGGCGGAGGCTGGTGTGGTCGGTTTGTAGGGCCATCCAGAGATACAGCCCGTTTTGGCAGACGTAAACTTCCAGTAAATACCCGCACCGATCTTCAACGGGAATGTAGTCGGCGGCGTCCCACGCGATGGTGACTTCGTTCCCGTCGCGGTCGGCTTCCACTCCGGTGGGGGGGGTGACGAAAGAAGATATGGGCAGGAAGGGTTGCACGACCGGGGCGGTCATCGGATCGCCGAGCCAATCGAAGTTAGAGGCCGCAGACCAACAGTGACGATCCAGGTCGGGCGGTTGAACCCATAGCCAGGTGCCAGAGTAATTTCGCCCGTCAATGCGGACCTGATCGCCCTCGTTCAGTTCGTCGGAGTACAAGTAAGCGGTGCCCGGCCCGTAGCGGCAAAAAGCCTGGGCGACGTTGACCACGCCGTGGGGAACGTCTGGGGTGGGAGTCAGGGTTTCGGTTTCGGTGGGGAGAGGGGTGGCCGTGGCTGAGGGGGGAGGACTGGGGGAATGGGTGAAGGTCGGCGTTGGCGTTGACGTGGGCGAGACGGTGCTCGTTGGGGAGGGCGGAGGGGTAAACGTCAGCGTGGGAGAGGGGGTGATTCTTATCGCCGTCGGGGAGTTGGTGGGCGGCGGCGGAGGGGATGCGGGAAAGGGTGCTGAGCAAAAAAGCATAGCGGAAAATAAGATGCACAGGAAAGAAAGCTGGCTTAATTTTTTGGTATCCATCAGGCTACTCCAAAAAATCGTGGTGGGGAAAATCTTTTTTCGCTTGAAGGAGCATCCGCTCCCGATGGCCGCGTGCCCAGGCGTGTTGCGGGTATTGTGAAAGAAGCTCCAGCGCTTCCATGTACATGGGCAAGGCCTCTGCTGGCTCATTTAGCCTGACCAGGGTTTCCGCCAGGTCCCCTAAGGTGTTGGCCAGGAAGATGGCCTCCTTGAGTTGGCGCCAGTAGATAATTGCTTCGGACAGGGATTGTTTGGCGAGGGCCAACCGGTTTTGTTTTAAGTAGACATTGCCCAGGTTGTTTGCCTGGTGGGCGAGGGTGACAAAATTCCCGGTTCTGCGTAAGAGGCTGGTATCTACTTGCGTAAAGGTGGCTTCTGCCTCTTTATATCGATTTAACATAAAGTACAACGTGCCTAAAGCCTGGAGAATATCGATATATTGAAGCTGGTTATTCTTATTCTTAAGGATGGTTTTGGCTTCAGATAAACAAGCCAGGGCTTGATCCATTTTTTGGCTTTGTTCGTACGTAATCGCCAGGTTCATGAGGATTTTCGCAACCAATTCCTGCGTCGGGAACGCACGCCGAATTTCCAGCCCCATCTGTTGATAGGTTTCTGCCGTGGCATAGTCGCCGCGCATGTGTGCGGCAAGGCCGATCAAAGTATAAATGGAAGCATATTTCATCTGATCTAGCTTTTCGTTGGCCGCGTGTCCTAAGGTGGTTATTTGGGCCAGGGCAAGGCGGGCGAAGGATTCGGCTTGATCGAATTCCATGCGATAAAAATGGACATGTCCTTGACCAAAGTTTGCGTTCATTTCCTCGCGGCGATTGTCACTCGCCTGCGAAAGCGCTAAAGCCTGATGGTGGAAGGCCATTGCTTCGGGGAGGTTTCCAAGAAGCGCGTGAACGAATCCCAAATGGTTCAAAAGGCGGCACTTGACAAGATCAGGGGGATTTGTTTGAAGCGCGCGGTTCAGCACCACAATCCAATCATGAAAATGCCGCCGAAGTTCAATAAATTCAAACAGATCAAAAATTAATTGGATCGTCACCCCCTGGGACGCGGGAAAAGACAGCCCGGCCTCAATGGCTTTGTAAAGGTTGTGGCGTTCCTCTTCCAGATGTGCAATCGCACGATCTTCTAATTCCCCCATTTGCTCCCGCCAAAAAGCTAAATTTGCCAGGATATGCCGAAGGAAAAGGGGCGAGGTCATGCTGAGTCCTCCGGCCAGCCCACAATCTCTGTACGTAAAAAGGTCTCGGTCAAACGGTGGATACCGTAACGCCGATCCCAGGTGGTCCCCCGCGCCTCAAGCAAAGACCGGGCGGCCAGCTCGTGGATAACCGTTAACAAGTCAGGTTCGGCCATTTTGCTCACAGCCTGGAGTTGTTCGAGACGCGCCCCGGAGGTCGCGACGAGCGGCATTATTTGGAGGAGATCGCGCGCGGCTGGGGAAAGCGTTTGCCAGGCTTTCCAATAAATATTGCGATACATCTGCTCAATGGGATTTGTCCGCCCTACGGGCAGGTCAGCCAAAATGCGCGGAAGTGGAAGCACCTGTGCGAGGCTTACCACCAGTTTCAGGGCGAGTGGATTGCCACCGGTGACCTCTACGATGGGAAAAAGTGTCTCCTCGGAGGCCTGTGCGAGTTCGGTCAGCCCATTGAGACCGGCCTGATGACGGATTAATGCGAGCGCATCTGCCAGGGGAAGTTCGGCGAGTGAGAGCGGGTAGACACCGGTTTGCGCGGGGGGGCGCGTCCGGGTCGTGATCATGATTTTGCTGGGGCCGCCCAGGTCCGCCAATTGATTGAACAAGAACAACGTGTCGGCTTCCGATTCCAGATTGTCCACAACAATCAAATGGGGCCGCTCCTTCAACATTTGCCGGATCAGGTGGAATGGGCGTGCCACCAGTGTATTGGCGGGGAGCAGTTGTTTGGCAAGTTGGGCAGAAATGTCATCAAAAGTCAGCGTAGGGGAGGAACTCTCCTCGGAAAGGGAATGTGTTTCAGCCCGCACCCACGCGATCTGGTCAAAATGGACGGTGGGAAGGATTTTTCGGACAGCCGCGTCAGCGACGGCGGTTTTTCCACTTCCGCCCAATCCTGTGATAGCGATCAGCCAGGGGGGCGCGGCGTTTTCAAGAACCTGGTTTAACGTTTCCAGCGTTTGCTGGACACCAAACAGATGGGAATACGAGGCCGGAGGGAGTTGGAACTCGATCCGGGCGATTTCATCCCGGCGGAACAGGTGATCCTCTTGCTCCAGGATTTCGGTGAGGGTTTCGATGGCTTTGCGTTGGCGCCGGTTGACCTGATCTTCCCCCATGCCGAGGGCAAAGGCAATGTTTAGCGTCGTGCGCTGATTGAGAAAATGTTCGCGAAGGATCTTGGCCCCAATTTCATCTTTTTGCGCGAGTTTTTGCAGGGCTTCATCCAAAATTTCATTGACGGCCTGCCGTTGGGGGAGCGGGGCACCTTCGTCGACCAACTTTTGATGGCGGGCTCGCACTTTTAGCAGGGGGCGGAGCAACGTATCTGGTTCACCTTCTACCTCTTGCCAGGCGCGCAAGGCTTTGTGGACAAATTCTTGGAGGGGGTGGATTTTTTTTGAGGAGGGCATTGGATCGGCCAGGAGATGGATATTTGGAGAATCCCCGAACAAAAAGGATGGAAATATTCATCCCCATCCTTTTTTTCGGAGTTTTTCCCGCCGCAAACGGGACTGCCATGATTTTAAGCGGCGTTTATATGGGTTTCACCGGACTTATCGCGCAGAAATTCGCAGAAAAACCGGCTTTTTTGCAGAAACATGTCAAAACTTACCAGGTTAAGGACGCTCGTTTCAATTATCTTTAACGTATGAGGCCAGATGAATTATTGCCAGCCCAAGTTTACCTCTTAATTGCACCTGGGGTGAATGAGAATTTTTTGAAGCAATGCCTGGCGCAAGTTCGTCTGATGGGAATTCGGGTTTCTTGCGTGGGAACCCGAGGGGAGGAAGTCGGGGTATGTGGCCCGTCCACATACCCCGACCTGTCTTTGGACGAGATAGAAACCGCCTCTTTGCCAGCTCAAATCATCTTGCCCGGTGCGGTGCGGTGTGCCCAAATCTTATCCACAGACCCGCGCGTGGGGCGCTTAGTCACAAAGATGCTGGCCGCGGGAAGAGTAGTGGGGGTCGCCAAAGGTGCGGAGATTTTTTTCTCTAAAAAAGTGCGCCAAAACCCCAAAAACAACCCTTTAATCGTTTATCAAGAAAACCGAACTTCGCAAGCCTTTATCGCCAAGTTATGCGCTTAACGAACCGACACCCCCATCGTCGCTAAAAATTCCGAAACAGCCTCCAAAAACACTTTCGGACACTCCTCGTGGGGCACGTGTCCACAATTGGGGACAATGTAAAGGTAAGCTCCAGGGATTTCCTCGGACAAGCGAATACTTTGTTCGGTCGGCACGATGCGGTCATCGTCTCCGGTCACGACCAGCGTTGGGAACGTGATTTCATCCATCCGTTCAGCCAAATCCGATTCCTCACTGGCGGTCGTAAGAAGCCACAGCCCCTTATCCCAATTTTCCACCTGCAAAGGCTTTGTATAGCCAACCCAAACGTCCTCCGAAATTTTTGATGGATCGTGCCACGCGGATTTGGCGAAATCAATCCCCCAATTTTGAATCCCACGCACGAACAGAGGCCCTACCCTCTGCATCTGCGGCGTGGAAAACAAGGGCCGGACCCACGCGGGCGCGCCTCCCCCCGCATACACCGCCGCGTCCACCAGCACCAGCGCGGACACGCGCTCCGGGTGGGCCAGCGCCAACGCCAGCGACAGGGTTCCCCCGGCAGAATTCCCCACCAAGATCGCTTTTTCCACCCCCAACGCGTCCATCAACCCCAACGTGAGCGCGATTTGCCCCTCAGCACTATACGGATTCGTGCCCTCCCACGCGAGCGGACGATCCGTCAGGCCAAACGCGGGGCGGTCAAACGCGATCACCCGCCCATACGCGGCGAGCGGTTCCATCACTTCCCGCCAACTAAATTCACTCGCGGCAAAGCCATGAAGCAGGAGAAAGACGGTCTCGCCACTGCCAATTTCTTTGTAGTGGACGGTCAACCCGTTGATTTCGATAAATTGACTGTCCGGGTCGGCGAGTTGCGCGGGGGGCAGGGTGTTTTCGAGCGGGGGGATGGGAATGAGGAAGGGGCCAATGAGGAGGGCCAGGAGGAGAAAACCGAGGATGTAGAGGATGATTTTGCGTAGGCGTTTCATAGGGGGGCGTGGGGGTGAGAAGGTGATCCACGAAGTTCACTAAGTTTACGAAGGTTAAGAAGGAGAAGAAAGGATGAGTAACTTTTATTTTTTTTCCTTCATGTGCTTTGTGTCCTTCGTGGATCAGGTTTTAAAAATCTCCGTCAAACTCTTCTGCATATCCTGTCATTTCGACGTAACCGTTGCCGGTGACAGACTGACCGTTCGCTGTCCCAGTGAGTTGGACTGCACCTTCCCAGTAGACGACAGAAGTTTGCAATTCCTGGTCGGCCAGCCAGGGTTCGAGGGTGATGGTGAGTTTTTCAGAGGGGATTTCGACTTGCCAGCGGGCGGGGTACTCGGCGTCGGAGTGGGGACTGCGCCAGGTATCGAGCACGGTGATGGTGAAATCTTGGCGGGTGAGCGGGCGGGTGGTTCCGCCGGGGTAAATCACCGTCCCGCTGGAAAAGGGGTCTACCGTGCCATCGTCCCGGCGAAGTTGGAAGAACATCAATTCGGTGTCGTTCGAGAGTTGAACAGAGAACCAATCCCAGCCGATTTGCCCCTCGCTTAGGGCGCTGGTGCTGTATTCGTGATCCATCCACGCCTGCCCGGTGACGGGGAACGTGCCCTGCGCGGTGGTCACTTGCCCGGTCGCGGCGAGCCGGGGCTGGCTGATGTAGTACGAGGCGTTGCCGGGTTCGGGGCCTTTTTGGCTGTATCCCTGATCGCCTTGCAGGATGTTGCCTTTGACGTTGGTCAGGGTGAGGTCAAGGGTGAGGGTGTCCTGTTGTGCGAAAAGATGGAACGTGTCCGGGGCGATTTCTTCCACCGCCCAGTTTTCCAGCCAGACGTGGTACGGGACCGCCTGTGCCCCCGCGAGGTCCGCCGCGCCACGCGAGTAGCGCTCAAACGAACGAAATTCCCCGCCCGCCACATCCGTCAGCGCAAAATGGGCGAGATATACCTGATCCGCCGCCCAATCCGATTCACGCTCGGTGGCCCGAGCCGCCGGGGGGACGAGGGCGCGGCGGAAGAAAGTGAGTTGAAAGCCGAAGTGATCGCCGTCCGGGGTGTCGAGGTTGCCCGTGTAGTACCACCACTCGGTCAGGTAGTCGGGGTGCGGGCCTTGATCGGCGGGGAAGCTGAGGGGAACAGGGCCTTCCGCACGAGCAAAGCCGGTCGTGTCCGGGGCGGGGGCGATGAGTTGGGAGGTGATTTGATCGGGGGCGGGATTCCGCAGGGTGAAGTACGCGAGGATCAATATCAGGAGGAGGACAGGGATTGTGAATTTTTTCATCACCCAGGATTGTATCAAATGGGAAGTTGGGCGGCAAATTTAGACATCCCCCGTTGAAAATCGTGGACTATTGGACCACTGTTCTCAGCCGCCGCGCCCGCCGGTTCCACGCGACGGCAAAGGTGAGCCGAAATAAAACAAAAAACAACACTATCCCTGCTAGAAACCACTGAAAATCCCGGAAGATGATGTAAAAAATTAACCCTAACGGAATGCCATAATAAAAGGACATTTTCGCGACTTCAGACGTGCTCATCTCCTCGTGTTTTTTGGGACGCAAAAAGAGAAAGGGCCACCAGCCCCAATCTTGATCAGAAAGCCAGTTCATTGCATTTTCGAGTTTGTCGAGCATGGGGTGTCCTTGATTACTTTACCACGACCTCCAGCCCCAAAAACGTTCCGTAACGCTGTAAGGCCGTGTAAATGGCGTGCTTTTCTTCTACCGTCAACGGGCGGAAAGGGTTCAATTCGACGAGCATATCCTTCTTTTTGAGCGTGCGCCGCCATGACCCGGCGATTTGTCCATCCATCAGGAAAAAGTAAAAAAGGGGATTGCCGCTTTCCAGCAATTGGGCGTTATAAAGCACTCCGCCCAACGGCGCATGATCCTTGTACCCCGAAACCATCTCGTCGTAAATGGACAGCAAATCCACACGAGGCGATTCGATGGGAGAGGGATGGGTGTCCGGGAAAAAGTACACCTGCCCATCCACTTCCT
>JABWBV010000369.1 GCA_013359445.1 Anaerolineales bacterium
GGGAATTCATGGGAATGGGGGAATTCGTAGGGACTGAAAGGAAACCAGTGGGAACGACGGGATTAGCCGCTAGAAGCGGGGGGAGATGCCCAACACCTACGGGAAGGGATGAGACGGGCGGAAATTATCCACCACTCACCGGAGGGAAGAGGGCAATTTCGGCTCCTTCGGGGATTTCGTCGTGGTCGAAGGCGAATTCGCGGTTGATGGAGACGA
This sequence comes from Anaerolineales bacterium, assembly GCA_013359445.1. Taxonomy (GTDB): domain Bacteria; phylum Chloroflexota; class Anaerolineae; order Anaerolineales; family JABWBV01; genus JABWBV01. The sequence continues at coordinate 217 of JABWBV010000369.1, forward strand.
GAACACTGCTAAGGGCGGGTTGAAGTTTCGGGAAATGTTCGGGCAGGCGGGTTTTCAGGTCAGCGACTTTGGCACCGGGCGCAAGTTCCAGTTCGGTGCGGCGCGTTCCGGTCAGGTCTTTGAGGGTGGCGAAGAAGAGGAGGGAGACTTTGTTCATGGGATGCATGGCCTCACTCATTTACCACATCGCCACTCCGCCCACCGCGCTTTTCGACGAGACGAATATTTTGGATTTTCATGGTCTTTTCGATGGCTTTTGCCATATCGTACACCGTGAGGGCGGCGACGGAGACGGCGGTGAGGGCCTCCATTTCAACGCCGGTTTTGCCGGTCGTGCGGGCGGTGGCGGTCAGAATCAGGCCGGGGAGGTCCGGGGCAAATTCGATATCCACGCTAACGTGGGTGAGAGGGAGTGGGTGACAAAGGGGGATCAGGTCACTGGTCTTTTTCGCGGCCATGACACCCGCGAGTTGTGCGATGGTGACGACATCTCCCTTTTTCAAGTTACCCTGCTGAATGGCGTCCAGCGTTTCTGCGCGCATGTGGACTTCGCCCCGGGCAATGGCAACCCGCGCGGTATCGGGCTTTTCGCCTACGTCTACCATCCGGGCACGGCCTTGGGAGTCAAGGTGGGTTAAATTTGGCGTGGTCATAACGGGGAATTATAGCAAAGAACGCGCTCGGTTCCCGTTTTTCCCCGTCAAAATGGCAACTGTTCTGAAAATACAGCCGATTTTCATTCTCGGTGGTGAACCGAGATTCATGTTGGCTTGGGTTAGTTATGAAAATCGTTCTAAAAAAAAAGAGTAAAATTGTCATCCTGTGCTAGAATTTACAAAATATTTTGGTAGAGGCGCTTATTCTTATGCCTACCGCAGAAATTATCACGATTGGAACTGAACTCATGCTGGGGGAAATCATCGATACAAACGCTCCGTATATCGCACGTAAACTCCGTGACCTGGGCATTGATGTCCGCCGCACGTGGAGCATTGGCGATTTTGTGGAAGATATTGCCGCGGCCATCCGTGAGGCCAGCCAACGGGCAGACATTATCATCACCACAGGGGGACTGGGGCCGACGGTGGATGACCCCACGCGCGAGGCGGTGGCCCAGGCTTTTGGCGTGCCCATCGAATACCGCGAAGCCTTGTGGGAACAAGTCGTGGCCCGATTTGCGCGGTTTGACCGTTTCCCCACCGAAAACAACCGCAAACAAGCTTTCGTGCCCCAGGGTGCGACCGCCATCGAGAACCCGGTGGGAACCGCCCCCGCGTTCCGGATCACGTACCCCTTCCCCAATCCGGGCGGGAGAGGGGTCGTCGTATCGCTTCCCGGCGTGCCGCGTGAGATGGAACATTTATTGGAATATGCCGTGCTTCCCGATTTGCAGGAAACCTTCGCCCTAAACAGCGTGATCGTGGTGCGAATTTTGCACACAGCTGGCGTGGGCGAATCGCAGATTGATGAAAAGGTCGCGGACCTGGAAGCCTTGGCCAACCCTATCGTGGGGTTGGCCGCGCATTCCGGGCAGGTGGACGTTCGCATCGCCGCGCGTGCCGCCACGCGCGAAGCCGCTGAGGCCATGATTGCCACCGTAGAAGCAGAGATTCGGCAACGTTTGGGGAATTGGATTTACGGCGCTGACCGGGAAACGCTGGAAGATACGGCTATCGATTTGCTTCGCCAAAATCACTGGCATCTGACTGTGGTTGAAGGGGGGCTGGAAGGCAAATTACTCCGGCGCTTCGCCGGGCAGAATCACGTATTTTTGAAGGGTGAAGTCCACCCTGCCCCCTTTTCCAGTTTAGAAACCCTTCTGGCCGCGACAAAAGCCTACAAAGAGGCTTGCCAGGCCGAAGTAGGGCTGGGAGTCTCCTTACAAGACGGGCAGGAAAAACGGGATATTTTCCTCGTCTTACTCACCCCGGAAGATGAAAAAAAATTACGCCTGCCCTACGGTGGCCCGCCCCAACTGGCCGCGCGTCGGGCGGTAAATTTAGGCATCGATTTACTGCGAAAGATTGAAAGATAGGGGTGTCTCCCGGTTCATCAAGTTACCCCAGGGGCATCGTTCGGCGGACCTGAGGCTCATGCAGGTTTGGCTCTTCAACCAGTTCACATAAGGATATTTTGATGACATTAAACGTAGATGTTCTATTAACCAATGCAATTGTATTAACCCTCGACGAAAAATATACGACTTACGAGCCTGGGGCTGTCGCTATCCTGGGGGACGCCATCGCGATGATCGGGCCGGAAGCTGACCTCAAAAACGCGGTCAGCGCCCAAGAAGTGGTCGACTGCCACGGGAAAATATTGATGCCCGGCTTGGTGAATGCCCATACACATGTGCCCATGACGCTTTTGCGAGGGCTGGCAGATGATCTCCGTTTGGATGTGTGGTTGTTGGGGTATATGATGCCGGTGGAACGGGAGTTTGTATCTCCGGAGTTTGTACGGTTGGGGACGAAACTGGCGTGTGCGGAGTTGATCCGTTCGGGGGTAACGATGTTCAACGATATGTACTATTTTGAAGAAGATGTCGCCAAAGCGACCGCTGAGGCCGGGTTACGTGCGGTGTGTGGGCAAACGGTGCTTAAGTTTCCCGCCCCCGATGCCGATTCTTACGAGGTGTCGCTGGAACTGGCTCGCCAGTTTATTCAAGACTGGAAAAATCACCCGCTGATTGTCCCGGCGGTGGCCCCCCACGCCCCCTACACCTGCACGGAGGAAATCCTACAAGCCTGCGCGGGCCTGGCAACCGAGTTTGACGTTCCGCTTCACATTCACCTTGCAGAAACTGCGCTCGAAGTAGAAAACAGCCGGAAAGACCACGGGCTTCCGGTGATTCCGTATATTCGTGAACACAAAATTTTTACCGCCAAAGTGATCGCCGCCCACTGTGTGCATGTAGACAACGGGGAAATTCGCACCCTGAAACGCCACAATGCAGGCGTGGCGCATAATCCCTCCTCTAACCTTAAGTTATCTTCCGGCGTGGCGCCGATTGTCAAAATGTTGGAAATGGGACTGGATGTGGGCATTGGCACAGATGGTCCGTCTTCGAACAATGATCTGGATATGTTTGAGGAGATTCGGCTGGCATCCTTCCTGGCAAAGGGCACCAGCGGTGATCCGACAGCGGTTTCGGCCCCGCTCGCGCTGACGATGGGCACCCGCCTAGGGGCACGCGCCCTGCACGCCGGGAAAATTACCGGTTCATTGGAGGTGGGAAAACGCGCGGATATGATCCTGGTTGATCTTTCCACCCTGCACAATTCCCCGCGTTTTCGGCATGATCGCAATGGCGCTTATGCCCAGTTGGTTTTTGCGGCGAAATCCACCGATGTCACCGATGTGATGGTAAATGGAAAGTGGGTGATGCGTAATCATCAATTGTTGACGTTAAATGAACCGGAATTGTTGGCCGAGGCGGCAGAATACGCTAAAAAGATCGATTATTTCCTGATCAAACGTGAACAGTCCGTGCTGTCAAAACTCATTGCCATCGGGGGCGCGGTGGAAGAAGAGAGTTTTGAGGTGCAAGCAAAAGTTCGGGTCCCCGATCCAGCGCCCATCCAAAAAGCTATTGAAGCGGGGGCGATAGAAATTTTATATGCGCGTCATTATCGGGAATACGATACCTATTTCAAATTTAACGATCCTGAGCAAGGATATTTACGCTATCGCGAGGATGAATACTTGACCCCAGATGGGCAGGTGAGCAACGCGCGGTACCGGCTGACGTTAATCGGCCCCGCGCGGGAACGGAAATATCCCAGCGATGTGCTCCTCTCCCGAAGTCGGTATATTGCCCCGGCTAATCACAGTTTGCGGTTTTATCGCGAATATTTCAAGCCGGATCATGAGATTTTCATCGAAAAAGACCGTTTGCGCTGGCGCCTCATCTTTCACGATACGACCTTTTACGTGAATTTAGATAAAGTCCAAAAACCGGACTTGGGCTATTTCCTGGAAGTGAAAAGCCGTACCTGGAGTCGCCTCGACGCGGAGCATAAATCCGCAATGGTTGCCGAGCTAATTACGTATTTAGGTGCCAGTCCAGAAGAGACGGTTTTGGAAGATTACGTTAGAATAGTTGAAAAGGATGCGGCATGATGTAGGCTTTCAGGTTTTTCATCGTGTTCATCTTTAAAAAAATTTCATCAAGTGACGGTCAAAAGAAAAAGAACTGACTGTCACTATGGACGCGTTTAAATTTTTGTGTTGATTTTGGATGACACTGCGAAAAATTGGTCGCTATGAAATAATGTCCGAGATCGAACGTGGGGGAATGGCGACGGTTTATTATGCTCGAGACCCCTTTGTTGACCGATATGTGGCCATCAAGATTCTTCCACGCGCCCTTGTTCATGACTCCGAATCCCGTGCCCGCTTTGAACGGGAAGCGCGCATCATTGCCGCGATTGAACACCCCGCCATTGTGCCGATTTACGACTATGGGGAGGAAGATGGACAGCCCTTCCTCGTGATGCGATTTATGAAAGGTGGCTCCCTCGGACGGCGGTTGCACACCCGCATCTTTTCCCTCCCCGAAGCCCAAAGCATTATCTCGCGCGTCGCCCCCGCAATTGATAAAGTCCACCAATTAGGGATTGTCCATCGCGACCTTAAACCCGATAATATTTTATTTGACGAGGATGATCACCCCTACATTGCCGACTTTGGGATTGCCAAACTGGCTGAAGCCAGTGCCTCTATCTCTGGCGATAAACTCGTCGGAACCCTCTACTACGCCAGTCCAGAACATTTACAAAAAGGCAACGCGCTCAATTCGTTAAGTGATATTTACGCGTTGGGGGTGATCTTATTCGAAATGCTCACCGGAGATGTGCCATTCAAAGGCGAGGTCACCACCCAACTCATCAAAGCGATTTTGATGGACCCCGTTCCGCGAGCGTCAGAATTTAATCCGGGCCTCCCCCCTGCAATAGATGCCCTCATTGAACGGGCCATGGCTAAAAATCCCAAACACCGGCATACCAGCGCGCTCGAATTTGCTCAAGCCCTGGAAATGGTGATCCACGCTGTCGGCATTACCGAATCAAGCCAGGTACGTTCCCCCAATACAGCCTCCTCAACTTTTCCGCTCAGGAAACAACAAAGTCAGTACGATGGCTATTCGACCGTGCCCTTCCCGGAAGAAATTCTCAAGGCAAACCAATCGAAATCCCCGGCCTCGACTGTCGTCCTGGAACCTGGTTTTGAATCTACCTTTACAGAAGGCCCAACCTATTCACAACCCCGCGTCCCCTACCCCTATCCAAAAGCCAAAGCCAGCCCCGCGGCGGACGAACAACGTCGCAAGCGGCTCCTGTTTTGGTTGTGGTGGATTGGCGTGGGAACCTTTTTTGTATTAATCTGGGCAAACTCTGCCTTTGGCATTTTTTCCTCTGCCACCAATCGCAACACCCCAACCGCCTCGCCAACGATAACGACCGTCGCAACCGCCTCGCCAACCCCTTCATTGACTCCCACCGCGTCCTTCACCCCCACCGAAACGCCCACCGCGACCCCAACGCCCACCGAAACCCCCACTGCCACCGAAACCCCTCGTCCTTTACCCACGGCTACCCGCACCCCGAAACCTACCGACAAAAAAGATGAACCTCCTGCCCCTACCATCGCCCCTCCTTAAGCCGCGCGCCGCCAGGTCACGTGTCCATTTCGCCATCTATCTTATTTTCTCTTCTTAAAAACTTGTGAACCGACGTTTGTATCTTCTCCTTATTTTGGTATTTACCGGCTTCATCCTTGCGGTCCCCCTTTTTACAAGCCTGGGTTTCGCCGAGTCGCCTAATTTTCTTTTTCGCCGCGCCCCCTCAGGGTGCACCACTGCTTCCGGCACCATTGGCAATACCGTCTGGATGACCTGTACCATCGTAACCGGACAAGTCATTGTAGCCACCAATAACACCCTGACCATTACCGAAGGCACCACCGTCTATTTTGAACCCGATACAAGCATTCGCATCAACGGCACCCTCCTGGCGTCGGGATATCCCACGGCAACCATCACTTTCACCTCAAACGCCGCCTTTCCCGCCCCCGGCGACTGGGAATACCTTCACTTCACCAATTCAAGCTCCGACAATCCCGGCTGTGATGAAACCCGTAGTGTGTTGCGTTACACACTGGTCGAATATGCCGGGGGGGCCACTGTGGCAGATAACGGCGCCATTCGAATTCAAAGCGCTTCCCCTTGTATCGAATACAACACCATTCAATTTAACGCAGTCGACGCCATCCATATCTGGACCAGCATCCCGCCCCACGACATCAATATGCGGGTACGCTATAACAACATTCTCGAAAATGGGATCCCTGGCAGTACACAAGCCGCAGGAATCTACCTACGGAGCGACGGTCTATCCGGGACAGTTGAAATTATTGGCAATACCGTCACCCAAAACACCAACACCGGCATCATTGTGGACGTTGACTCCACGGGGAGCATCCCCGTGCAAGAAAACTTCATTCAAAATAACACCTCAACTAATCAAGGGGGCGGGTTATTCTTTAATGGGCACAATGGCTCGGTGAGCAAGAACATCATCATCAATAATTTCACCACCCAAAACGGGGGAGGCATTTACTTCCAACAAGGCCCACAAAACACCATTGTGGTTAACGAAAACATCATCGCAAACAATCATGCCGATTTAGCTGGCGGGGGCATTTACCTGTGTGATGGATGCGACCCCGTCATCTTCAACAACGATTTTTGCCTTAATACCGATAACTCCCTTTACGACAACGACTTTTATAACGGCAATAGCTCCGAACAAGGCCCCGTCAGCGCCCAAAACAATTATTGGGTTGAACAAGATTTCGCACCGGTCGAATTTCATGTCTTTCACCAAGCAGACGACCCCCAATTGGGCTTTGTTGACTTCAGTAACATAAGACTAACCCCTTTCAACACCATTTATTGTCCAAACGCCCCCACACGGACCCCCACCCCCACCATTACCCCCA
>JABWBV010000370.1 GCA_013359445.1 Anaerolineales bacterium
ACCCCCAACGTGGCCCCGCTCCCCCGTTCGGAAACCTCCTCCTCCGTTTTCCCGCTCCTGGGCATGGGCCTGGCCTTTTTCGCGGGGATCACCCTCACCCTGATATGGATGGCGTGGACCAATCGAAAGAACAAATAATATTGGGCGGTAAACCCTGCGGTTACCCCGGTAATCCTCAAAGCCCCCCAAAAGTGACAGGTAAAAAAACAGGTAACTGCTCAGACTAAGAGAGGAAACTCCCCGAAAAAAAGGTGAAGGGGAATGCACATCCTCCCTTTCGGCCTCTTTCTCGAAACTTCCAATGCTTGGCGAGTAGATACAGTAAAAACAAACCCAAGCGCTTCCTCGCAAAAGCAAGCGCTAATTTTCTGAATAGAGGTATGGATGTCAGGTAAAATTCGCGGTGCTGGCAGAATTCGTGCAATTCTCTCTCAAGTCTCCAGCACCACCACAGAACTCCAAAAAAGGGTCGTACAACGTTGGAAACACCCTTCCGGGATCACCCGCCCAGTTTTTTTGATTGGCAATGTGCGATCTGGCACCAGCATGGTGGTTTTTCAACTTGCCAAATCCTGGCAAGTCAAACTATACAACGAAGACAACCCCGCGGCATTTGATTATTGGCGAATGCGGGAATTCTCCGTCATCGACCAGCTCTTACAACAAAGCACAGCCCCGGTCACCCTCTTTAAGCCAATTTTAGACACCTATCGAATTTGGGAGATGCTCGGTCACTTTCCCACTGCCAAAGCCATCTTCACTTTTCGCCATTACAGCGATGTGATCAACTCCACCCACAAAAGATTTTATCGGGAAGATGGCCTATACGTGCCTTCCAAACGCCTCCCCCCACGCGATACGCGTGACCCCATCACGCGTTGGGTTGCCGAAGATTTTAAAGAATTTGCCGCCGCCCGTCCGCCCGAAGAGATTCTCGCCTTTATAAAGTCACGCTGGACCCCGGAATTAAATCTGAGTTCGAACATCGCCCTGCGGTGGTATTTTATCAATCGCCTGTATTATGATCTGGGCATGGTGCGCGATGAACGCATCCAACTGGTCAAGTACGAAAAGATTGTCGCCAATCCCGAAAAAGAGTTCAAAAGCATCTGCGAGTTTTTAGAGCTGACGTATGAACCAGTGATGATTGAAGGAGTCTTTTCCTCCTCCATTGGCAAAGAGGCCGCCCCGGATATTGACCCCGTAATTCAAGCCGATTGTGACGCTTTGTTTGAGCGGCTTTCTCAACAAGTTGAAACACACAGGAATTGATCTATGACGAAAACGTTGCTAGTCGGCTGGGATGCCGCCTGTTGGGAATACCTAAAACCCTTATTGGACGGGAACCGTTTACCCACTTTGCAAAAACTGATCCAGCAAGGGGTGTCGGGAACCCTACACTCAACCATGCCTCCCTGGACGCCCACTGCCTGGTCCACCATCGTAACCGGCAAAAACCCTGGCAAACACGGTATTTTTGACATGCTGAGAAAAAAACCAGGCGGGTATGATTTTGTGCCGACCAACGCCTCCTTCCGCATGGGCGCACCCTTTTGGAAATATCTCAACCAACAGGGCATCCGCACCGGAATGGTCAATGTCCCTTTCACCTACCCCCCGGCCCCGGTCGAAGGGTTTATGGTGTGTGGCTTTGGCACCCCCTCCACTTTATCGGAAATTGCCTTCCCGCCAGAAGTCAACGGGTGGCTCAAGGTTCAGTACAAAGACTTTAAGCCTGAAGTAGATGCAGAGGTGCTCCGCACCGCTCCACCTGAAGAAATCTTTGGCATCGAGAAGGAACAACAAGGGCGGTTTGTTCACATCGCCACCCACCTGGCAGATCAATATCAGGTCGAGGTTCTCGTCATTAATTTGATGTTCCCCGATCACGCCAACCACAAAATGCCCCAGTTGGAACAGGTGCAGGAATCTTACCTGCACACGGATCAAGACCTTGCCCGTTTGCTCGATAGTTTTCAACCAGACAACGTGATGCTTTTGTCCGATCACGGTTCCAGTCGCGTCAAAGGTGATTTTTGGCTGGGGGCCTGGTTACGAGATCAGGGCTACACGGTTGAAATCGAAAATTCGCCCAAAGACCGGGCCGCCGCGTTCAATTGGCTGTTGATGCAATTCTTCCGAGAATATCTGGGGTGGTCAGGAGTTTTTGAGAAAGTCATTCGAAAAATCACCAAAGAGACCTTTTTTAACCTGCCACAAGGAATCCAGAAAAATCTTTGGGCAAGGATTGAAAAAAATTTTCCGCACGCCCGCCAGTTTGTGCTGTCTAGCGGGAAACCGGATTTCAAACGGACGCGGGTGATTTTTGGCTCCGCATATTCCGGCCTGTTGTACTTCAACGTGGTGGGGCGCGAGCCGCAAGGTCTCGTCTCCCCAGACGCAAAACAAGCCCTAGCCGAGGAAATCAAACACAAACTCCTACAAATCAAAGACCCTGATACCGGGCGCCCTCTTTTTACGAACGTTTTTAACAGCGACATTTACTTTGGCAAGGCTGTGCCCCACGCCCCGGACTTGATTTTGGACGCGTACGACGCCGAATGGAATATCCGCACCAGCAAATACACCGCCCACCCTGGGCCAGCGGTCAATTCCTACTTTTTCAAAAAGGCAAATTACCGCGACTTTGGCTGGCATTCCCGCGATGGCATTTATGTGTTTACTGGCCCGGCTTTTGCCCGTCCCGAAAAACCCATCGAAGGCAATCTTTTAGATATCCCGGCCACTCTTCTGCATTTGTATGGGGTCCCCATCCCTGAAGATTTTGATGGACAGGTTTTAACGGATGTGCTATCCTCCGCCCTGCGCGCGACGCCAGTGAAATTTCAGCCCGTTGAAGAAGAAATCGAGGGGCAGGAACAAGCCTACAATGAAGAAGATGCAGAAAAACTGGTTGAACATCTACGTGCCCTGGGCTACCTGGATTAGGCTCTCCATTCTCTTTTATGGATTCCACACCCTCTCGCTTTCGCATCGCTTATGCCATTCAAAATATTGGCGGGATTGATTTCTCTCAAGATATTGGCGATACCGTCCCCGTAAAACAATCCCTGCTAGGGTTGCAACGCGCCGGGCACACGGTGCATTGTTTTCGCCTGCGGAAACGCGACATCATCCGGTACGACAACGTCGCAAAACCCGATGAAATGCAAACCGTTCCGGTGGGGTTTTCTGGGACAGGCCCGTTTAAACTCGTCGAAAGTGGCATACGGCGCTTGCAAAAAACGCTCAACCTCCCGTATTATGCTTTTTTTGATGCCTACCGGTTTTATGAAGCCTCCCTTCGGTTTTTGCCCGAGCACGATTTGTGCCACGAACATAATGGCCTGTTTTGCATTGGGGCGGCCTTGGCGTGCAAACGGTTAGGAAAACCTTACGTTTTGACGTTTAGCGCAGATTTGTTTCTGGAACGAGCCTTTGTGGGCCACCCGCTCAAGGGCCTTCACGCCAAAATAGCCGCCTGGCAATCTCGCTACACCTATGATCTGGCAAAAAAAATCTTGTGTGTTTCGGAAGCGGCCAAAAATCATTTGATCAAAGCCTGGCAAGTTGATCCTGAAAAAATCGTGGTGATGCCAAACGGCGTAGACATCGACCTGTTCCAGCCAGGCCCCCCAGACCAGGCTTTGCACACCTCCTTAGGTTTGCAAGGGCAACAAGTCATTTCGTTTGTTGGCGGGTTTCAGCCCTGGCATGGGTTGGAAATCCTTGTAGAAAGTTTTGCCATGTGTTTGCAGGAAGTCCCCAACATCAAACTGCTCCTCGTTGGGGATGGCCGCGCCCGGGAAGACGTCGAGAAAGCGATTAGAAAATTTGGCGTTTCCGAACATGTCATCATTACAGGTTTTGTGCCCCAGCAACAGGTGCCCAATTATTTGTCCCTGGCGGATATGGCGGTGATGCCCTACCCCGAATTACCCAAGGAATTGTGGTTTTCTCCTTTGAAAATGTATGAATACATGTCTGCGGGCAAAGCGATTGTGGCCTCGCGCGCAGGGCAGATCGCGGAAGTGATCCAGCACGGGGAAAACGGCGTCCTGGTGGAGCCGGGTGATAAAGATGATCTGGCCCGGACGATGATCCGGTTGTTGAAAAATCCCGAAGAACGCCACCGTTTGGGGGCCACGGCTCGTCAGCAGGCGGTTGCTCATCATTCCTGGGATCAATACATTCGTAAATTAGAAAATATTTATTCCGACGCGCTCAACCCTGTTCAGCCGCGGTCGGCCTCGGTTACAAAACGATGATCCGGCGCTTCTTATTTTTCCTTCTGGTTTGTATTTTGATCGGCGGGGGAACCGCAGGTTTTTGGCGCGTTCCTCGCCAGGAAACAACCTGGTCTGGCGTGGTGCGCCTCTCCAGTCAAAACAAAGCCGCCAGTGAGGCCAGTCTGATTGCTGATCCGTATGGGTATGTCCATGTTTTTTGGGCGGAAGAAAATCCAGACGAAACAAATCTGATTCTCTATGCTCGCTATGATGGCGAAACGTGGTCGTATCCGGTGGATATTTACATCTCTGGCCCGAATAGCCCGATTAATGGCATTGCCCCGTTTGTCGATGCTTACGGAACCCTTCATGTGATGTGGGCGGAAGGACTTTTTCCGAAATTTATGCGGTATACCTACGCCCCTGCACTGGATGCCCTCTCCAGTGCAAATTGGGCGAAACCCAACCAGATTCGCCTCCAAGCCGACCAATTAGACTTTTTGGTCGATGACCAGGGCATTTTCCACGTCCTTTTTGGCATGAACAACGCCGCCGGGCGCGGGGTCTTTTATGCACAGTCCCGGGACCAGGCGGTCACCTGGTCCTCTCCCCTCTGGCTGGATCCGGACAACCCTTCCGAACTGTTGCCTGCCAAAATCACCTTTGCGTTTGACGATGCAGGTGGCATGCACGCCGTTTGGTTCTATAAAGCTTTTGAAGAATCAAATGGGGACTGGGTGCGGTACATTCAATCGCTGGATCAGGGCCAAACCTGGTCCAAGCCGTTTACCATTGCCAAAAATAGTGAGGGCGATGATGAACTTAACGCTTTCGCCTCTCCAGTGATGGCGGTAAGCGGCCAAACCATTCATGTGATCTGGGCCGGCGGGGATTTGCTTTACCGGCATCATCGCTATTCGCCGGACGGCGGAAACACCTGGAGCGATACCACCCGTATTTTGGGTGACTTAAACGGGCAGGCGGGGGACGGGCTGATCATTGATGGCATGGGACGGCCACATTATTTTGCCCAAATCCGTTTCCCGGTAGGGATTTACCATACCTATTTGGATGAAGATCACTGGACTTTCCCACAAATGATTTATTTCATTCGCTTTGGGAACACCGACAAATCTGATGAACGCATCGAAGCCCATGCCACCTACCCGGCCATCCGTTTGGGCAATCAAGTGATCCTGACCTTTACCGATCCCCCTCCCGAAGATAATCGCGGGTTATTTGTGATGACCACCACCCTGAAAAACATCCCCCCGGTCGCTCCGATTACCCCGCTCCAACCCGATCTTACGGAAACCCCAGACCCAACCGCCGCGGCGGAAACGGACAACTCGTCCCAGGGTGATCCGCTCACCCCCACCCAAACCGCAATCCCAGGCGATACGACGCCCTCCAAAGTGGGTTCGCCCAACCTCGCCCTGGTTTGGGGGATGATTGTCTCGCTCGTTTTGGTCATCGGCGTTCTCGCTTATCGCCAGTTCTCCCGAAGTTAACCCCTTCCCCAAACCTCATTCTGTGAAAATCATTCTAACGACCCGCACCTTTCTCCCCCCCTTTACGGGCGGAGTCGATGTTTATGCCGAAAGATTAGGGCACGCGCTGGCTCGGATGGGGCATGACGTGAGTTTTGTCGCGGTAGACTCGACCCTGAAAGATGAGACCGACAAAATTTCAGTTTTGTCCGAAACTTACCAGGGGTTCCAGGTTTGGCGCCTCAAATTTTCCCTGGCAAAACGCCCCAAACGAGCCTTGGATCAAGCCTATGATCCCGAAATGGGGGCACTGGTCAAAACTTTACTGGCAGAGCAAAAACCCGATCTGGTCCTCATTCTCAATTTTTACCAGATTTCGCTTGCCTCCGTAGAAGCCGCCAAAGCGCTCAATCTGCCTGTCGTTCACATTGCGACCGATTTTATTCCGGTTTGTCGGCGGGCCACACTCATCCGTTGGAATGGTGACACCTGTGGGGTAGGAGAGTCGGTCAAAAGTTGTGCGGAGTGTTTTGTCTCCCAACGTTTACCGGGGCGTGTAACGGCAACCGTCATGAATCAGTTGGGCGAAGCCACGCTCAAAAAACTTGCCCAAAAACGCCACACCTTCCCCTTAAACATCGTACGCCCTTATTGGGAACAGGTCGCCCTGATGGATGAGCGGCTCAAACTCCTGCAACCCTTGCGCGAAAAAGTGGACCTCGTGTTTGCCCCCACCCAATATACGGCGGATATGTTTGTGGCAAATGGTTTTTCCCCGGCTCAGGTTCATCTGCTCCCCTTCGCCATTGACCGCAACAATCCCCTGGAAAATGTCACGCATGTGCCTGCCCCGCATGTCCGCTTTTTGTTTATTGGGCGCTTACAGCCCTATAAAGGCGTTCACCTGCTTGTAGAGGCCTTTCAAAAGTTGCAAAACCCTCAAAACGCCACCCTCACCATTTATGGCAAACAAGATGGGCATGAAGATTATTTCAACCAGTTAATGAAAACCATCTCCACCACCCCCCGCGTTCAGTTCGCAGGCGTGATTCCTCCTTCGGAGTTGGTCCGGGCGTTTAGCGAAGCCGACTACTTCATTCTCCCCTCCACCTGGAACGAAAACAACCCCCTCATCCTGCTCGATGCCTTACAGTCCAACACCCCGATCATTGCCAGCGATGTGGGCGGCGTGCGAGGCATTGTCAAAGACGGCCTCAGTGGTTTCTTATTTCCGATGGGCGATGTACAGGCGCTCCAAAACATTTTACAAAAAACCATTGACCAACCTGCCTTAAAAACCCAACTTCAACCCAAAGGCCACCTGCCTTACATCGAAGAGTACGCGCAAACCATCCTTCAACTTTGTGAACAAAAGTTGGGTCTCACCCCGGCGCGTGCAGGAGTACCCTCAGCATGAAAGCGCTCGTTATTGGCGGCAACGGATTTATTGGGACCCATCTGGTCGAAGCCCTGCTCAACCAGGTCCGCGA
>JABWBV010000371.1 GCA_013359445.1 Anaerolineales bacterium
TCCATTGGTACCTGATAGTTGAGCGAAATCGTGCTGAGCGTATCTCCCGGCTGGACTGTAATGGAGGTTTGCTCACAAGAGGCCACATACGATTGGGTGGCATCCAGCGTGGCGGAGGGCAGGGCAGTGGGGGTTGGGGTCGGCTGGGGAATCAGCAAAACCTGTGTGGGGAAAATCGTACAATTGGTATCCAGATTATTGAGAAAAACGATGCTTTGCACGGAAACTTGGTAAAACGCGGCAATCACCAAACAGGTGTCACTATCCTTCACGACATACGTAGAAGGCGTCGCCGTCGGTTCGGGGGTGGATGTGATCGTAGGTGGGGCCAGTGTGGCGGTCTGTGTTGGGCTGGAGGTCACGGTAGGGGTGGGCGTTTCCGTAGAAGGCACGATGATTTCTGGCGTTTGGCGAAGCGTAAAATAAACCAGCGCCGCGCCAATCCCCAGAAAAATCGCCACCAAAGCCAGCGCCACCGGCAGACTAAGCGTCACTTCCGGCATTCGGCCACTTTGGACCACTGAGTTTTGTTCCGTTCCTTTTTTGGTGAGGTCTGTCCCGCAGACCAGGCATTTGGTAGCCCCCTCAGAGACCCGCGAGCCGCAGGTCGGGCAGAGTTCGGTAGGTGTTTGTTCTGTCATAGGTATATTTTGAGTAAATGCTCCCGGCGCGGCGATTATACCACCGATGAAGAGAGCGTAAATAGCGTGAGAATCTGCATGGTATACTGCCCTTATCTAATCGTGATGCGTGAAACGTGAATTTATACAGTCTCTACCTCCACATTCCCTTTTGTCGCCACCGGTGCGCCTACTGTGATTTTAATACCTACGCGGGGATGGAAGCCCTGATCAGCGACTACACCTACGCGCTTTGCCGGGAAATTGCTCACGCCGCCGAACATTTCCCGCCCGACGCGGGGGTGCATACCCTATTCTTTGGTGGCGGAACCCCCTCGTTGCTCCCGTTGGCCGATCTGGCACAGATTTTGCACACCGCCCGCGCGGGCTTCCTCTTCACCGACGATTGCGAAATCACCCTGGAAGCCAATCCCGGCACCGTCTCGCTCGATTATCTGCGGGGACTGCGCGCCATGGGCATCAACCGTCTCTCAATGGGCATGCAATCCGCCGACCCCGGCGATTTACGCGTCCTCGAACGCATCCACGACTTCTTCGACGTGGTAAACGCCGTCAAATGGGCGCGCCAGGCCGGGTTCACCAACCTGAATCTGGACCTGATCTTCGGCCTCCCCTACCAAACCCTCGCAAGCTGGCAAAAAACTCTGGATTTGGCGGTGGGCCTGAACCCCGAACATCTCTCCGTCTACAGCCTGATCCTCGAACACGGCACGCCCATGAACGCCTGGGTGGAGCGCGGTCTGCTGACCGAACCCGACGATGATCTGGCCGCGTCCATGTATGAGTGGGCCATGGAACGTCTGCCGCAAAGCGGATACGCTCAATACGAAATTTCAAACTGGGCCAAAAGGGAGGCCACCGGGCACGTCATGGCCTGTCGTCACAACCTGCAATACTGGTACAACCAACCCTACCTGGGCCTGGGCGCAGGCGCACACGGTTTCGCGGGCGGAGTACGGACGGCAAATGTGCGCGCGCCACGAGCATATGTGGAACGATTCGGCGAGTCAACAAACCAACAAATCGGCAAATCAGCAAATCAGCAAACGAACAAATCAGCAAACCAACAAATCAACCAACCAACCAATCAACCCAGCAAACCTGCAAACCCTCCTGCTTTCCCCCGCACCCCGGCCACCGTCAATGCCACCCCCATCGAACGGTTCACCGAAATGCAAGAGACGATGATGGTCGGGTTACGGTTGGTGGAGGAGGGGGTAAACTTGCCAGGGTTCGCGGCGCGGTTTGGGGAAAGGGCAGAGGCGGTTTTCGCAAAGGAATTGGGAGAACTGGTCGAAAGGGGTCTGCTAGAGGTAGGCGAAGAGCGGGTCCGGCTGACCGCACGGGGGCGCATGATGGGGAATCAGGTTTTTATGCAGTTTGTCTAAGCCATTTTCCTCAACTTCGGAACCAAATATATCCAGCTTTCGTCTTGGACGAGCGTGCAAATGTTGTTTTGCCGCGTCTGGACGCGGTTATCGCGAATTTCCCCCCCCCCCGGAGGACGCAACTTTTGAAATGCGAAAAACCCCACCGGTTGGGTTAAAATGGCTGAAAGTAGGAATAACGCACAGACGGAGAGCTTTTCCGAACCTTTCTACCCTGTGCGTCTGAAATGTCTGTTTTAGGAATTGGAAAATTTTATGGTCGAAACGCCCCTCCCCTCTGCCCCTTTAAAGCACCCCAATGGACGTCCCGGTGCCTGGCCTTTTCACTGGGTTCTCCCTGCGCTCTTCAAACCCCGCCATACTTACAAAGAAATTGCCGCCCAAAATCGCGCGGTCTGGCTCCTCCCCATGCTGATCTTTAGCCTCACCAGCATCGCTGAGGTACTGGCGTCGGGCTGGCTCAAACAAATGGCCGCCCTCGCCGGGCAAGTGACTCTGCCCCCCGATTTTGAGTTTATGACGCCAGAACAACAGGCCCAAATTATGCAAGCGATTCAAGCCTCCTCCGGGCCGGTGTTTATGTATGTTTTCCCCGTGTTGGCGGTGCTGATCAAAATCTGGCTCGGTTGGCTGTTGGTGGGCGGGGTGATCCATCTCGTGCTAACGCTGTTGGGCGGACGCGGGCACACTCCCGCCACGATGAATGTCGTCGCCTGGGCGTCGCTCCCCTTTGCGGTACGGGCACTCGTTCGCGCCCTCGCGCTGATCGCCACCCGGCAATTGATCGAACACCCCGGCCTATCCGGGTTTGCCCCCACCGATGGGCTGGATATGAGCCTGTATCTGACCGCCCTCCTGGGTTTTGTGGATATTTATCTGATCTGGCATCTCGTTCTGCTCGTGATTGGGAGCCGGGAAGTGAGCAATCTCTCCGGCGGCAAAGCCTGGGGGGGCATTTTAGGCACGCTTCTGTTGTTGACCGCCCTCCAGGCGTTGATCTCGTTCGGGATTCAAAAAGCCAGCGGGCTAACCATTATCCGGCCCTTCTTTTAGCCCGGCCCAAACTTCGGAAGTCTTCCCCATTCGCTTCAACCGTCACCAGTTTCCCCCCTATTTTCGCTAGACTGCCGAAGTTTGCCTACCCCCTATGTCCGCCTTCATCGAAATCACCAACCTGTCCAAAAGCTTCCAAATGGGCGAAGCAACGGTTCACGCGCTGGCAGGCGTCAGTCTCACGATTGAACAAAACGCGTTCTGCCTGATCATGGGACCGTCTGGTTCGGGCAAAAGCACCCTGCTCTACCTGCTTGGCGGGTTAGATCGTCCCACTAGTGGCTCCATTCAGATCAACGGGTTAGAAATGACCGCCCTGGACGAAAACGCCCTCGCGCGCTTTCGCCAAAAAACGATGGGCTTCGTCTTCCAATCGTTTAACCTGATCCCCAGCGCCAGCGCCCTCGACAACGTCGCCTTCCCCGCGCGGTTTGCCCGCATGTCCGCGCGGGAACGCAAAAGCCGGGGACTGGAACTGCTCGAACGCGTCAAACTCCTCGACCGGGCCTACCACAAACCCTCCGAACTCTCCGGCGGGCAACAACAACGCGTCGCCATCGCCCGCGCCCTCATCAACCGCCCCACCCTCATCCTCGCCGATGAACCCACCGGCAACCTGGATACCGCCAGTGGCGAAAGCATCATGGCCCTGCTTCAGGAACTCCACACCGAAGGCGCCACCGTCATCATCGTCTCGCACGACCCGCGCCTGACCGCTTACGCCACCCAAATCGTCCAAATTCTCGACGGAAAAATAACCCCCGAAAGTCTATGAAAACACGCCTTTTCACCCTTCTTGGCCTCAGCCTCCTTTTATTGGGCTTCGCCTTTCCGCCTGCCGGAAACGCCGCCCCCCTTTTCCAGGAAACCGCCACCGCAGAACCCACCGCGACCCCCTTCCCCACGGAAACGCCGCCCCCCACGCTCGAACCTACCGCCACCCTCCCCCCACCCCCCACCGAAACCCCGGTCCCCACCGCCACCGAACTCCCCAGCGGCGTCCGGCCCCTGGTCGTGGTCGAACGCTATTTCACCGAGCCAACAGGCGTCGGCCCCGGAAGCAATTTCACGCTCAATCTCCGCCTGGAAAACACCGGCCAAATCAGGGCCACCAACCTGATCATCGTCTTCACCCCCGGCGACATCGTCCCCCTTGAAACCGGCGGCGTGCTGGCCTACGATGCCCTCAACGCGGGCGATGGACACAAATTTCTCCAACCCATGAGTGCAAGCAGTACCCTCTACGGGGTAAACCTGAGCACCATCGTCGTCACGCTCACCTACAACGATGATTATGGCGGAAGTTATACCGAAACCTTCAACCTTGCCCTCCCCCTGACCCAACCCGCCGGTTCGGGTGGCCCACTCCTCCCCACCGCGACCCCCTCCCCCACCATCACCCCAACACCCACCACCACCACCACCCCCGCGTCCCGCCCTCAACTGGTGGTCCAGTCTTACTCGACCGACCCACTGCTCCTCAAACCCGGCCAACAATTTGCGCTGTCCCTGGACATTGTCAACACCGGGAACGCCGATGCCCGGCGGATTACCATGATTCTGGGCGGGGGCAGTGCCTCGTCAGGGTCTGGTTCCGGGACGGGGAGCGGGGGCACTACCGGGGGCGGGGGCGTGTCCGGGGGCAGTGGGGAGCTGACCAACTTTTCCCCGTTGGGGTCGTCCAATGTTCAGGCCATTGGCGATGTGATCATTGGCAATGTAACCACCGTTTCCCAATCCTTTATCGTCAACCTGACCACCAATCCCGGGGCGTACCCCCTCAAAATTTCGTTCGCCTACATCGATTCGAGCGGCGACACCTTCGTCGATGACCAGGTCATCACCCTGCTTGTACAAGCGCCCCCCCTGCTCGAACTGGGGTTTTACCGTGATCCGGGTGTGCTGTTTGCCGGGCAACCTAACTTTTTACCCGTGCAGATCATCAATATCGGTCGAAAAAGTGCCGTGTTGGGAAATATGCGCGTCACGGCAGGGGATTCGTATATCGAAAATAACACAATTTTGATCGGGACGCTGGAATCGGGCGGGTATTTCACCCTCGACCCGATGGTGATCCCGAACGTGCCCGGCCCGCTAGAAATTCAGATCGAAGTCAGCTACACCGACGACTTCAACCAACCGCAAACCGTCCTGCAAACCCTCCTTCTCGAAGTGCAAGAAGCGCCCATCATCGAGCCGCCCATCGACGAGGGGGGAGAATTCCCGTCCGAGGGTGAAGGGTTCCCCCCGGAAGTTGGGGGCGAGGAAACTTTCTGGCAAAAGGTTGTGCGGTTTTTGAAAGGGCTATTTGGCCTGGACAGTGGGGTCCAACAACCTGCCGTGGAACCCTTCACTGAACCATTTACCGAAGAATTCTCCGAACCGTTCATCGAAGCCCCCAAGGAAGAACAAGCGGTTCCCGTGCCATAAGGAAATGTATGCGTATCATCGATTTGATTGCACTGGTTTTTGACAACCTGGGGCGACGGAAGGGGCGCGTCGCATTGACCGCCATTGGGGTCGTCATCGGCACGTCGGCGGTCGTGGTACTGGTCTCACTTGGGATCGGCTTACAGCAAAATGCCAATTCCCAACTGTTCGGAATCGGCGATCTGACTCAGATTCAGGTTTCCCCCGGATACAGCGAAGGCCCAGTCATCATCAACGGCCCCGGGGGCGGCGGGGGCGAGCCGAGTTTCACCCCGATCACGGACCAATCCCTGGCAGATTTCGCCGCCATTCCGGGCGTAGATCGAGTGATTCCGCGCGATTATTTTTACGGCTCCGGGATGTTGTATTACAACCGGCTGGAAACGTATGCGAACCTATCCGGGGTGGGGATCGAAGATTTGGCGGACATGAATCTGGAGGCCCAAGCGGGGATAACCACCCTCGAACGGGGCACCGCCGTGATCGGGGCGATGATCCCGATGCAATTTTACGATCCCCGTCTGCGTCCCGGACAAGAACCGCCCCTCCCGCCCGATCTGGTGGGGCAAACGGTCAAACTCACCCTCATCAAATGGGATCAAGACGGGGTAGAAATCCGCAAAAACCTGCAACTCCGCGTCGTGGGCATGTTGACCGAGACCCAAAACGAACCCGATTGGAGCATTTATGTATCCCTGGACGACCTCACCGCCATGAACGAGTGGGTCAATGGCCGACGGATTGACCGCAACAAAGATGGGTATTCGATGGTGATCGTGCAAGCGGTAGACGCGCAAGAGGTCACCACCATTGCGGAACAGATCACCAATCTGGGGTATATGGCTTACACCCCCCAATCCTTTGTGGAGGGAATCAATAGTTTCTATTTGGTATTGCAGGTGATGTTTGGAGCGATGGGGGCGATTGCCCTGCTGGTCGCGGCGATTGGGATCGCAAACACGATGGCGATGGCGATCCTGGAACGGACGCGGGAGATCGGCTTGATGAAGGCGGTGGGGGCGACGAATAAGGAAGTGCTGAGTATTTTCCTGGGCGAGTCGGCGGGGATTGGGTTTATTGGCGGGTTAGGGGGCGTGGCGCTAGGGTGGCTGGCTGGGCAAGTGGTCAATGTGTTGGGGCAGGTGTATATGGCGGGGCAAACGCAACAGCAAGGCTACCCGACTCCGGCTATTGGGGTTGTGACCCCACTGTGGTTGCTCGGTTTTGCATTGTTGTTTGCAACGTTGGTGGGTCTGATTTCGGGGATTTATCCGGCGTTACGCGCAGCGACGTTGGTGCCGATCACAGCGTTGAAGTATGAGTAGGGTCGCCAACTTTCTCTCATTAAACCTGCCGTTGCAAGAGCATATTTGCCAGCTCTACCAATGCCGCCCCCGCATCCCCTTTAGGATTGACCTCTTGTAAATACTTCACGGCCTTCCCAGTCAGATCGTCGGCCAGGGTTTGGGTGTAGGCGCGGGCCCCTTCTTTTTCGAGTTGGTCTGCGAGCAGGCCAACCTCTTCTGATTGGATGGGGCCTTGTGCCCACCGTGCAGCAAAGAGGCCTTTTTGGGCCAGGCCGTACACGACAGGGATGGATTTTTTGCCCGCCACCAGATCGCTTTCGGTGGATTTTCCGGTGAGGGCGGCGTCTCCCCAAATGCCGAGGAGATCGTCCTGCACTTGAAAGGC
>JABWBV010000372.1 GCA_013359445.1 Anaerolineales bacterium
AAACGAATGGGTTCCATGCCTTGTATTTTGCTCGGCTTTTATGTTTCTGACAATGTTAAAGTTCATTCTGTTCAGGCTTTCATGCCTGAGCAGTTACCAGTTTTCTGATCTTTTCATCCCTTTGGGGATCTCGATTCCCTTGTGGATAGGCTGTTTCGGGAATGACAGACTCACGCGCACCATCTAATGATGATTTAGGCAGGTAATCACCTTGGAAATTCTCGAAATTCCGTGTGTTTTTTCGCGTTGCCAAAAGTCTTTCAGCCTGATCGCGCGCATGAGAATAATCGCTTTCCTTGTCATACTTAACACTCACCCAATAATATTCGAGCAAATCTTTTACCTGCTCTTTCGCAAAATCCTTGTTGTATTGCCCCATGATCTTGTCAAAAGCATTTTCCTGCAGGGTGTCTAAACGTGTCGCGATTACCTCTTGTATTTTTTCGCCAAATTTCTCGGGTAGTGTCTCCAAAACGGCCACAATTTTATTTGCCACACTCACCTCTGTTTCCGGGTAAAGTGCGGAGATGTTATCAGGAGATGGGAAAATCAGGCTTTTTTCTCCATAATTTTCCGCTATGAAGCAGGCAGCAGCCTTTGACAACTCGCTCAACATCCATGAGCCATACCATAAATCGCGGCTTCGACGGGCAGTTGCAATAAAATCTTGCACTGGCCCAATTGCACAAATGAAAATATGTGTCATTTTACCCCTCCCAAAAACAACGGCGTCACCGTCTCCAACGTCAACGTCAATTTTTTCATAAAACAACCTCCAGACAAGCTCTAACGGAGTTTCCTCCAAAAGAATAACAACCCTCGCGCCTCTCATCCCCCCCACCCCCTCCCAAATAAATCCCAACCGCTAAGGATACGCGCGCTAACTTCTCCATGCTACACTACTCCCAGGCCAAGCAAAAAGGGCTTGAACCGCTCTCTCAAAAACGGAATATCAATCTTCGCCCCTTCATCCTGCCAGACAAACTGGCAGTGCCGAAAGATTTCGGTCTTGTGGCTGTCGAGGGTGGTGATGGCAATGGCGAGGTGCTGGGCGGCATGTTGGCGTGTGCGGCCATTTGCAAGTTGGGCCAGGACATCCTGTTGGCGGGCCGTCAGCTTTTCCCAGACCTGACGGCAACGATCACGTTCTAAAGAATCTTGCAAACCTTGCGCTCGAATTTCTTGGACGGACGTTCCCAGAATAGGGCGTAAACCGGGCAGATAACTCCCCCAGGGAACGAGTGGGACCGAGATGAGATGGACCTCCTCTTCCGGGGGCACGTGCAACATCGCTCCATCTCTGGCTTTTTCGGCAATTGCGTCCGGGGTGTACAGATGCCAGACTTGATCCTCTGTGGTGAAATGGTGCATCGCGGTCGAAAGCGCTAACAGAGACATGATCCGCCGTCCACCTGTAACAC
The DNA here is from genome assembly GCA_013359445.1 of Anaerolineales bacterium. Taxonomy (GTDB): domain Bacteria; phylum Chloroflexota; class Anaerolineae; order Anaerolineales; family JABWBV01; genus JABWBV01. The sequence goes on from JABWBV010000372.1 coordinate 1,422, forward strand.
TTAAATGAAGACGTTGCCCCTGAGCTTTGAGATTTGAAAAAAGATGGAAAAACGTGGCGCGGACCGCCTCCACTTCACTGCGGGTGCGGGCTTCTTCTAGTTTTTTATCCCCCCACTGCACCGGGACACTGCGGAAGTGGATCGCCCGTTGTTTGTACTTATCCCCGGCAAACTCTCCGGCCAATAAGCGAGCGGCCTGATAATAACGGGGGCTGGATGCCAGATACACAATCACCACATCCTGAATTTGCTCCCCTTGCGCGAGCAACAAATCCAGCGTAAAGGTTACGACTTGGGGTTGCCCCCCTAATGTGGCAATCAGGGTTGAAGGATCCGGTTTCATGTTCTTTCAATACCTAAAAACCGAGTTTTTGCTTACTAAAGAAGGAAAAACTATTTTCAAGAAGAGTGAAGGAAAAAATTTTTTCACTTTCCATAAAAAACTCGGTTTTTTGTGACAAAACCATCAAACAAAGGAAACAACGTGATGCGAACCAACTTATTTCCTGCCATCTTACTGGCAGGGGCACCCAATTGTGGAAAATCGGTTTTATCGTATTTGCTGACCCAGGAATTAAGGAATAAGAGGGTTCAGCATTACTTACTCCGCACCGCCCCAGACGGTGAAGGAGACTGGTTCCTGGCAGGGAACTCGGCGGATGTCCGCATTCTGCGAATGGAAAACAAGGGCCAATATTCAGATGACTTGATTGACCACATGCGGCAAGCGATTCAAACGCGGCGTTTGCCGTTGCTTGTGGACATTGGCGGGAAGCCCCGCGACAACCAGTTCGAGATTTTGGGGGCTTGCACCCACTACGTTCTCCTGTACAAAACGGATGAAGAACGTGCATTTTGGCAGGCCGAGATGACCCGACTGGATTTACTGCCCATTGCCGAATTGCGCTCCAGTCTGCATGAGCAGGAATGGGTGGCACAAACCCTACATGGGTTAGAGGGGGTGATCAGGGGTCTGGACCGTGAGCATCCTCAAACCGGGTCAACCTTTCAGACCCTTCTGGCACAAGTGGAAGGCATCTGCCAGTATGATTTGCTCCAGTTAGAACAAGAACACACCCGTGATGCACCCCACGCCCTTGTGATTGAGCGCGTCTTGGCTTCCCGCGTGCAGATCAACCCGCAACCGAATCCGTGGTGGGAACCCTCCGAATTGCCAAAAATTCTAGAGGCAGTTCCGCCTGCCCGGGATATGGCCCTGTATGGACGAGGCCCAGTGTGGCTGGCGGCGGCGTTGGCGGTCCATGCCTTTCCCGCGGCCTTTGCGGTGTTTGATGCCCGGTATGCCTGGTTGCCCGTGCCTGTTTGTACAGAGGGGAAAACCAAATTTCTAAATGTGCAAATCCAGCCCGATCAGACTCAGCCTTTTGATTGGCTCAAAGTCAAAATCACAAATCTCATCCTGACGCCTCAAAAAACGCTGGCGTTACCAGATTTAACAGGTGAACGCGGCGTGGTGGTGAGTGGCAAACTGCCTCGTTGGCTCTTTGCCGCTCTGGCTAGAAAACTCTTGGCAGAGCGTCCGTGGGTAGCGGTTCATGTGCCAGCGTTAAACAATGCGGTGGTGGTTTATCGTCAGGGGAACGAAAGAGCGGTAGGAGAGTGTCTGATGCTCCAAAGGCATGAGGATGGGTGATCATTTCGTGCCGCCAGACTCACCTTTCATCTTGTGTTAATGTGCAAGTATATCATAGGGAATTGGGAATTCCGACAGTGAGTGGGACAACCGCTCACTGTCGGCCCAGATTCTCCCTAAATGAAAGAGGAGGAAACCTCCCTTTCCGTCCTCCTCCCAAAACTCAAATTAACGCGGAAGGTAGTCTGCAAACCAGGGGGAGACTTGTGCTCTAGCGAGGGGCTCCGAGGGGAATAAGCCGGCTTCCTCGACGAGCGCATACACTTCAGGGACGGCAAAAACCTGCCCGCCTTGCGTGTTGGCCTGCTGACAAAGGCGGCGGACGCGCGGGTCGCGGCCTAACGCCTGGGCACACGCCGGTGTGCCGGGGATGATCACCCACGGGGGTTCTGTCAGCCCCAGCGTGTCCAAAGTTCGGTCTGGGAATAAGACAACGCCCAGGTGACTTCGGATGGGGCCAGCGATCAAGCCGGTTAAGATGACGGGGTACCCGGCCTGACGACCGTACGTGGCAAGCGTGGTGACCAAACGCGCATCAAAATCTTGAGCAAGCAAGAGCAGGGTAGGCTTGGGGGCGTAGTGCAGAGGTTGCATAAAGAGAGTATACAAAAAAGAAAGGGGCATGGAGTGCCGTTCTGGTGCGGGGGCGTGCGGATAAGCCCAAGAAAGTGCCGATTTTGAGTAAAATAGGCAGTATGAAACCTTCCCTTTCTTCCCCCAAAATGCTCAAACCGCTTGTGCTTAATGCCTTGCGAAACTGGCACAAGGATACTTCGGCCCATTTGCTCGAAGAGTTGACTTCGGTGCAGGTTCGCCGGACGGAAACGCCCCATGAAACCAGTCATACAGCCTTGCGCCGGTTGACCAATGAGGTTTTGCTGGGGGCGTTGGAAGCGCTAGAAAAGCAAAATGGTCCGGGGGCCAGGCTCCTCCGCATGCGTTTTCTGGATCAGGTATCCGTGGCAAAAACCGCTTTCACTTTTAATTGGAGTGTTGATCAGGTCAAAAAGAATCAGGCGCAAGCGATCTCGCAAGTGACCGAAATTCTTTGGACACAGGAACAGCGTCTGGAGGAGGAGCGCGCCCGATTATTTGAAATCCATCTGCCTCCCCCAACCTATACCCGCCTGTTTGGGGTGACGCAAATGGTCACACGGCTACATCCGGCCCTGGTCATCCCTGCCTCACCCTGGCTGGTGGTTCTGGTTGGGATGGGTGGTCTGGGGAAAACGGCTTTGGCGCACACGTTGGCGCGCAGGTTGGCGAAGGATTACGGGGCGGATTATGTCCGGTGGGTGGAGGCGGCAGGGGAGGGAACTACGCCTGCCCAAACTTTTTCAAATATGATGATACGTCTGGCGGATGTTCTAGGGGTCGCGGAGGGACCGCCTCCCGAGCGGGAAAAACAGGTGCGTTACCGGCTTAAACATACGCCGCATCTGATTGTGATGGATAATCTGGAATCGGCGGCGGATACCAGCTATTTGTTGGAGCAATTGCATGGCATGGCGCATCCGAGTAAGTTTTTGGTGACTACGCGGAGTTTCCCCGCCCCTCAAGCGGGCATGGCTACCTATCATTTAAGTGAACTCACGCAGGAGGATGCCACCCAATTTTTGCATTACCATTCCCTGGAAGTGGGGTTGGATCACCTGGCGATCACGCAACCCGAAGAAGCACAGAAGATTTATGAGGTGACGGGGGGCAATCCCCTGGCCTTAAAACTGGTGACGGGGCTGGTCGCTCTGTTTCCCTTGCCCCAGGTTTTGGCCGACTTACAGCAGAGTCGTCCGGGGAGGATCGAAGATTTATATCGGCACATTTTTTGGAAAGCCTGGCAGGCCCTCCCCGAGGACGCCCAAACGTTACTCCGAGCGATGCCATTGATCGGACCTTCTGGCACTTTACCGGCTCATCTCCAGGCGGTGAGCGGACTTACGGAAAGCCAGCTTTGGCCCGCCATTCAAGCTCTGGTGACCCGTTCGCTGTTGGAAGTCTATGGTACAGCTTCCACACGCCGGTATGGGATTCATGCCCTTACCCGCACTTTTTTGCACACCGAAATCATCCATTGGCCGTAACAGACCCTAAAGGTATCATTTGCACGAGCTAGAAAGGTGCGCCATTTGCAAATTAAATCCCAAATTCATCAGGAAAATTTTTAGGGTCTCAGCCCAACATGAGGACCGTTTCTGAAGTCGATCCGCGTTTTTTGAAGATCATGGCGGCCAACTTAACCTATTGGACGACAGTTGTCCGCGCCCATGAAGAGCCAGCCTATAGCCAGCTCGATCCCGAACGAGAAAACTTGCGTCAAGGGGTGGCCTTCGGGCTGGCGCACCCAGATACCTGGGAAGCCGCGGTGCAGTTGCTCATGGCTTTGATGGATTATCTTGAGTCCCGGGGGGGATGGCATACCTGGAGCCCCTGGCTGGAAAAGGCCCTGGCCACCTGCCCTGCGGAGCAACCTCATTGGCGGGGCAAACTCGCGTGCCGGTTAGGCTTTTTTTACCGCTTGGATGGACGGTACACGGAGGCGCTGGCCTTGCACCGGGAAGCCTGCCAGATCGCAGAAGGGATAGGTGACCATGCAGAGGTCGGGTGGGCGACCCTGGGCATGGCGGATGAATATTATTATCTGCACGATCAGGTAGAAGCCGAACACCATGCCCGCTCTGCCCTGCGGGCGTTTGAGGCGGCAGGGGTTACCGGCCCTCGGGTGCGGGCGGCGTATAGCTTGTTAGGGATGCTTGCAACCGAGCGTGGGGAATATGCCCAGGCTGAGGTCGCTTATCAGGAAGCGCTTTCCCCCGCATGGGGGGCGGACCCGGTCAGGAAACGCGTCCAGAATTTGATGAATCGCACCATTGCGCTCCGTTATGCGGGCCGGCTTGCCGAGGCGCACACGTGTATAGAGGAGATTTTTGCGCTTCTGCCCAAGATTTCCAGTGCACTGATGCAGATGGAAGCGCAAAACCTGGCCGGGTTTGTGTATTTTGCGGAGCAGGACTGGGCGGCGGCGGAGCAGGCGTTCCGGGCCATGGATGCAGGGTATTTACGACGCTTTGGCCATGTCTCTCTATTGGCGGAGCAGGCGAATAACCTGGGAAATGTGGCGCTGAAATATCAGGCGTTTGGCGCGGCGGCAGAACAACTGGCGTATGCGGCTGGCTTATTTCGAGAATTGAAGGATGATATCAATCTGGGCAACACCCTGGGAGATTGGGGGACAGCCTGCCTGGGGCTTGGCAACCCTGCGCAAGCCTGCGCACTTTGGGGGGAGGCCCTGGCCGTCTTACAAAAATATCCCGATCATGCGTGGGCCAGTCACCGTCGGCAGGCGATTCAGGTGACATATGAGAAGTTGGGGTGCCCCGCCCCAACGGAATAACCCTGTTTTGGGAATCTCCGAAGATTAATTATGCAGGGGAAAGCCGTTGCGCACCCCCTGAAAAGTACGCAACGGCTTTCTATCTTCCTTACCCCCCGCAAGAGGGGGGTTTGGGGCTGGCGGTACAATCTTCCATGTGGGGCTGTGGGCCGCTGGGACGCAAGCCGACCGGCGCGGGGGCAAAAAAGCCGAGAGCCAGAACCAGAACAGTAATGAATTGAAAAACCTTCGTGCGCATGGGAGTCACCTCAAAAAAAGTAGGTGACCTTTAAGTGCGGCGCGCCAGACGTATCCCGGACCAATCCGGGAGTTCCGTCCCTCATGAAACGCTCAAAGGTCTTGGTTGGATGAGAACGATTATAGAGAGCCGCCGTTCTTTTCCCATCGTGAGCATTGAGGAATATTTTCCGAACCATTCAGGATTTTTGGGCTTTAATCGGAGTCTGGCACTCACTCGACCCTGGCAAAGTAGGCGCAAAGTTTGTGAAATTTTTCGCATCAACGCGGATACCGTTCGGAAATGGTGAAAAGGGGTGATTTGAGGCGATTCAGCGCGATCCAGCGCGTTTCGGACGCGTAGAAATGACCATAAAAACGGCCCACCCCCCCCCCTTGGTCATTTCTACGCGACAAGTTCGGAAGGGTCTTCACAAGCAGGCGAAAAAGCGTGATAAAATGCGAAAACAAGCGATTTTGGTACCCGAAAAAAGGTACTCTTCCATTCCCCATGCCGCTG
>JABWBV010000373.1 GCA_013359445.1 Anaerolineales bacterium
GCACCATCTGCCTCGCCACCCGTGCGACCTCCTCCCCCTCTGCCCCGGCGGACACCGCGACCTGACGGGCGTGCAGACTCATATGGCCGCGCTGGATGCCTTCGGTGGCGAGGGCGCGGAGGGCGGCGAGATTTTGGGCCAGGCCGACGGAGACGATGATTTCGGACAGTTCGCGGGCGTTCGTGACCCCCATCAGTTTGAGGGCGACTTTCGCGGCAGGATGCACTTTCGTCGCGCCGCCGACGATGCCCACCGCCATTGGCATTTCAATCGTGCCGACAAGTTCCCCGTTTGGCCCTTTCGCCCAGGTGGTAAGCGAGGTGTATTTTCCGCCCCGCGCGGCATATGCATGCGCCCCCGCTTCAATCGCCCGCCAGTCGTTGCCGGTGGCGATGACGATGGGATCAATGCCGTTCATAATGCCTTTGTTATGGGTGGCGGCACGGTAAGGGTCGGAGGCGGCAAAAGCCCAGGCTTCAATCACGCCATCGCGGACCTGCTCTCCGGTAAAGTCGCCAAAGGCCAGTTCGCTGACCGGAATGGTACACCGCGCGCGGGCAAGACGATGATCGGCGAGGTTGGAGAGGATGCGGAGGTGGACGCGCCCACCCGTGATCTGTTCGATGAGCGGGGTGAGGTGTTCACAGGCGGTGTTGACGGCGTTGGCCCCCATCGCGTCGCGCACGTCATAAATCAGGTGCATGACCAGGAATCCGCCGATGGGGGAGTCTTCGATCAGGCGGACTTCGATGTCGCGCAGGCCGCCACCGAATCGTTCGAGGATGGGGTCGAGGCCGGAGAGTTCCGCTTGCAGGCGGGCTTTGTTTTCGAGGAGTTGTAGGCGGGCAGTGTGCAGTTCGGGCACGTCGAGGATTTGGATTTGCCCGATCATGTGCGGATCAGTGGTATGTGCGGTGAATCCGCCGCCTGCGCGGGCCAGTTTTGCCATGAAGGACGCGCCCGCCACGATGGAGGGTTCTTCCACCGCCATCGGGACGAGGACATCCCGCCCGTTCACCTGAAAGTTCAGCGCGACGCCGAGCGGCAGACTGAAGGTGCCGATCACGTTTTCGATCATGTGATCGGCCTGGGCGGGGGTGAGGCCGTGTTGCCCGGAAAGGGCCAGGAGTTCGTCTGGGGTCAACCCTTCGACTTCGGAGGGACCTCCGCTCAGGGGGCGTCCTTCGACTTCGGAGGGACCGCCGCTGAGGGGGCGCCCGGATAGGGCCTGGAGACGTTCTTCGAGGGGGAGTTGGTAAAAACCGGGGAGGCGGGAGGAGGGCATCATAATCGTGAATTGTAATTGGCGAATGGTGAATTTTTAATAGGAAAGGGTTTGCTGACTTGCAAACTTGCTGACTTGAATGGTAGCAGAAAATCCTCTCAGGAACTATCAACTTTACATTCGCTGGTTTGAGTTAGAATTAGCCCGTGGATCCTTTTAGCATTTATCTCCCAATGGACCGGCGCATGGCGCTTTCACAGGGGCGGGCGATGCCCGACCGGGTGGAAGGGGCGGCTTTGTTCGCGGATATTTCCGGGTTCACGCCGCTGACGGAGGCGTTGGTGCGCGAGTTTGGCCCGCAACGTGGGGCGGAGGAACTCACGCGGCAGTTGAATCAAGTCTATGATGCGCTGGTGAGTGAACTGCACCGGTATCAGGGTAGTGTGATTACATTTAGCGGGGACGCGATTACGTGCTGGTTCGACGAAGATTCGGGGATTCTTGCGGCAACGTGTGCGTTGGAAATGCAAGAGGCGATGAAGCGGTTTGCAAAGATTACCATTCCCTCGCCCCATCGGGATGGCCAGGCAATTCAGGTTTCCCTCGCGATGAAAGCGGCGGTGGCGGTGGGCACGGCGCGGCGGTTTGTGGTGGGCGATCCAAAACTTCAGTTGATGGATGTCCTGGCAGGGACCACGTTGGATCGGCTTGCGGCGGGGGAACATCAGGCCAACAAGGGCGAGGTGGTGTTGGATCAGGCGGCGGCAGATGCCCTGGAGGGGGAAGTGGTCGTCCGAGAATGGCGGGAGGATCACGAAACGGGCGAAAAATATGCTGTGGTGGAGGGGCTGTTGGGATCGGTGACGATGATGTTTCCGGAAAAAGAATTTACGGTCACTCTGCCGGATGAGGTGATTAAAGATTGGCTGTTGCCCCCCGTGTACGAACGCTTGCGCCGCGGCCAGGGTGATTTTCTCGCCGAGTTGCGCCCTGCGATGGCGTTGTTTGTGCGGTTCGGGGGGATTGACTACGATGACGATGAAAAGGCGGGGGAAAAATTGGACGCGTATATTCGTTGGGCACAAAACGTGCTGGCGGCGTACGACGGGTATTTACTGCAACTCACGGTTGGTGATAAAGGCAGTTATTTGATGGCCGCGGTTGGGGCACCGGTAGCCCATGAGGACGACGCCGTGCGGGCTGTGTCTGCGGCCCTCAAACTGGTGCAACTGCCGGAGGCTTTATCGTACATTCAGTTTGTCCAAATTGGGATTGCGATGGGCCGCACCCGGGCGGGCGCGTATGGCGGCAAAGCGCGCAGAACCTATGGCGTGATGGGGGATGATGTGAATCTAGCCGCGCGGTTGATGCAAGCGGCTCCGGTCGGGCAAATTTTGGTGAGCGAACCAGTGCGCGAGGCCACCGGGAATGTGTTCAGTTGGGAACCCCTACCCCCCATGCGCGTGAAAGGCAAAGCCGAACCGGTCAACGTATCCCGCGCGGTGGGCCTACGCCCGCGCCGCACCTTTCGCTTGCAAGTCCCCGAATATAAACTGCCCATGGTGGGGCGGGAAAGCCATTTAGCCTTTTTGCAAGAGACGCTCGCACAAACCCAAACGGGCAAGGGCCAGATCGTCGCCCTGATCGGGGAAGCGGGGGTGGGCAAAACGCGCCTGTTGGCAGAGGTGATCCGGCTATCTTCAGAGCAAAAACTGGTTGGGCTGGGAGGCGAGTGTGAATCCTTCGGAACCGAAACCAGCTATCTGGTATGGCAACCGATCTGGCGAGGGTTTTTCGGGATCGATCCGGCCTGGAGTTTGGGGGAACAAGTACGGGCGCTGGAAACACAACTGATGCAGATCGATCCGGGGCTGGTTCAGCGGTTACCCCTTTTGGGGGCGGTGTTGAATCTGCCCATTCCCGACAATGATCTGACCCAATCGTTCGATGCCCGTTTGCGAAAAAATTCCCTCGAAGCGTTGTTGGTGGATTGTTTGGAAGCCCGCGCCCAAACCACCCCCCTGCTCATCGTGTTGGAAGATTGCCAATGGATCGACTCCCTGTCCCATGATTTGTTGGAGAGTTTGGGCCGTGCAGTGATGGCTTTGCCCGTCTTGTTTCTCACCACCATGCGCCCCCCGGAAATTGAACGGTTACAAGAAGCCCGCATCAGCAAATTGCCAAACTATTCCGAAATCCGGCTCCATGCATTTGACACGGACGAAGCGAAACAGCTGATCTCGTTAAAACTGGCCCAATTTGAAGTCATGATGCGGGCCTTTCCCCAAAAAATCACCAACCGGATCATTGAACGTGCAGAAGGAAATCCCTTTTATATCGAAGAGCTGTTGAACTACCTGTTCAACCAAAAGGATACCGAACTCAGCCTGACCCTGGATTTACCCACCAGTTTGCACAGTCTTATTTTGAGCCGCCTGGATCAACTGACCGAAAGCCAAAAAACCACGCTCAAAGTCGCAAGTGTGATTGGGCGTTTGTTCCGCGTAACATTGTTATGGGGCGCGTACCCGGGCCTGGGCGAACAAGCCCGCGTCCAGGCCGATCTTCAGGCGCTCAACCAAATGCAGTTGACCTCGCTTGACCCCTCCGAGCCAGAACTGGCGTACTTTTTCCGCCAGATTGTGACGCAGGAAGTCGCCTACGAAAGCCTGCCGTTTTCGACGCGGGCCACCCTGCACAGTCAATTGGCGCACTCTATCGAAGAAGAATACCCCGAAAGCATCGACCAGTTTGTGGAGTTATTGGCGTTTCACTATTTGCGGGGGCAGGAATGGGAAAAGTCTTTACGCTACAATCTGTTGGCCGCCCAGACCGCCCAGCGGGAATTTGCCAACGAAGCGGCAATGCTCGCGTGCCAACGGGCGTTGGATTCCGCGTCGCGTTTGCCGGACGACCGCGATACCTGCCAGGAGCGGATCACCGTTCACGAAATCCTGGGCGACGTGCAAACCCTGACCGGGAAGTACGACGATGCCCTGGAAAATTACGCCACCGCGCGGGTCATCGTGGCCGATCTGCCACGTTACTCGACACAAACCTGCCACCTCGCCGATCTGTGCCGAAAAATTTCGGAGGTGTACGAACGACGCAGTGAATATGAGACCGCGTTTGAGTGGTTGGAAAAGGGGTTGAAATATTTGAATGAGGAAGAGCCAACGGTTGAGGCGGCTAAAATTTATTTACTCGGAGCAGGGGTCTATCACCGGCAAGGGAAAAATCACGAGGCCATGTCCTGGAGCGAAAAAAGCTGGGAGCTCGCGTCGCAAATTGCGACACGCGAAGGTCAACGGGTGATGGCGCAGACTTCTTATTTGCAAGGCGCGATCCATTATCGCCTGGGGAATTTATGGGGCGCGGTAGCTTCCTGCCAGAAAAGTGTGCGGCTGTATGAAGAAATTGATGAAGTGCCAGGGCGAGCGCGGGCACTCAACAACCTGGCAATTGCCTTCAATGACCTTGGCAATTGGGAACAAGCCAGTGAGGCATATCACAAAGGGTTGGAGGTCAACCAACAAATTGGCAATATCCAGGAACAAGGATTTATTGCGAACAATCTAGCCACCATTCATCTGGATCGGGGAGAATGGGAGGATGCGGCACAATTGTTCAAAGAAAGTAACGAAATCTGGAAACAATTGGGGGCCGCCCTACCCGATGCTGTCACCATGAGCAACCTGGCACAGGTTCACATTAATCAAAAAAATTGGCATGAGGCCGAAAAAGCTTTGCAACGTAGTGAAAAACTGTTTATGGAAATCGGCTCGGACGATTATTTACCAGAGTTAAAACGCCGATGGGGGGATTACTTCCTACACACCGGACAACTCGTACAAGCCCTTCAGTATACGCAACAATCCATTGAGTTAGCTCGCACACAAGAAGCCCGTCTCGATGAAGGGATGTCCTACCGTGTGCTTGGTGAAATCTATCAAGCGCGCGGCGATTCTGTCTCTGCCAACACGGCCCTCCTCCAAAGTTTAGACATCCTGATAGAAATGGAGAGCGAATACGAAGCCGCAAAAACACGCCTGCGCCTAGCACAATTGTGGGCCTCTCAAGATGTCTCCAAAACCCAGGACCTGTTGCAGGAAGTCCTCAACAGTTTCCAGAAATTGGGGGCCAAAGCCGAGTTGAAGGAAATTGAGGAACTGTACGCACGTTTGTCAGAGTCACTCTGAAACCTTTCCTCATTGCGCACATGAAGAGAGACCCGTATCTGTCATTCCTCCCCTCGGTCAAAATGACGCCTATCCCAAATTTACGTCTCGAAACCTGAGCAGGTACAAAAAAGGCTGTGTCTTCTTAGACACAGCCTTTTTGTAGAATTTCCGTAAATACTCAGCCAGGGTAGAGGTTAGCCCGAAAAATCACGGATTTCCTTCTTTTGATGAATCCTGTTACTCAGGTCAACCGTTATTTCTTGATCAGATCAAGCCCATTACTATCAAAGGCGATAATTTCGCTCCCGATCCAGGTTGTGAAATCGTAATGAATTTGCTGATTGGGATCAGGGACGCCGATCACGGTATGGGTGGTGTATTTAACTCGGATAATAAATCCTTGCCCCGGATTTGCCCCCATCAGATGGACATACACCTGCCCGTTTTCGTACCCTTTCTCGATGGTCACAGTGGCATCCGAACAATCCATGTTGTACACATGAATTTGTTGAATATTTTCGTGAACATCAAAAAACGGGAAGCCAATTTCCGGGCGATTGGTCTGAACAATATTGACGGTGAAGTCCGAGGAAGGTGCAGAGACAAACGAATAGTAGAAGAAAACGCCTGGAGCGGTGCTATTGATGAAACCATTTTGCACTTTATAAGTGATGTCATTTAAGTCGGTCGCCGTACCATCCAGGAAATTAACACACTCCGCTTTGGTGGGGGTAATTTGACCGCCTTTCTTGAGTTCGATATAGGTCACAGAGGCCGTGTCTTCAAGGGGGATGATGAGGCCAGCGACATCGAGGTCTAGCACAGCCAAAGCCTCAAAGGCCCCCGGGATATAGCTCAAAACGGTCACATAACAGAGGCCATTCGTATCCGTTCCATTATCGCAATCGGAAGTATCCACGACGGCAGGGGCACCATTGGGGAAGGTCACGACGGGCATCGCCCCTTCCACGGGGACCGCACCCCCTCCATTCCCATCATCGGCTAACACCTGTACTGTAAAGGTGTGCAGTTCCCCCACATACCGGGTGAACGTTTCCGGGGTGATCGTCAGACTGGCTTCTACGAACAATTTATTCGCGCTATCCGCTCGAGCCACGGGCAAACCTAACAAGTTCATCAGCACATCCGCATGAACGGTCACCAGTCCGGCAGTGGGCGAAGTGAAGGTGACCGAGCACTGCCCGGAAGTCGTGCCCCCCGAACATGTTTCGGATATCAGCTGGGCGGAGGAGCCATTTTGATCTTCCAGGGTAAGGACGGGGGTTTCGTTATCCGCTAAAACCATCCCAGCGCCATCACCCAGGTCTTTCCAGGTGGTCACGACAAAGGTGTGAGGATCGTTGACGAGGTTGACGAAACTGGCGGGCGGCGTGCTGGACATGGTGCTGACGCTGGGCGAGGGCACGCTGGGCGCGCTGGCCCAGGTGGCGCAGATGGAGGCGATGCAGGCCGCCGACCCGGCCGCCTTCGGCCCCATGACCGGGTGGACGACGCTGATCGCCTACGGCAGCGTCGCCTTCGGCGTGCTGGTGAGCCTGGTCTGGCCGGTCTTCCTCATCGTGTGGTTCACGCGGCGTCGCGTCCGCGAGCGGACCTCGACCTGGACCTGACCGACCCGGAGCCGCGACGCGATGCGCTGCAAGACCTGCGACTACACGCTCTGGAACCTCCGGTCGCGCCAGTGCCCCGAGTGCGGCTCGGCCTTCAAGCCCTCGGAGTTCGCCTTCGTCACGAACAGCGTGCGGTTCTGCTGCCCCCACTGT
>JABWBV010000374.1 GCA_013359445.1 Anaerolineales bacterium
CTCCCTGATATTGATGGATACGAAGTTGCCCGACGATTGCGGGGCAGTAATAATGCCCATATGCTCACCATCCCCATCATCGCCGTGACAGCCAACGCGCTCAAAGGGGATGCTGAAAAAGCGTTGGAGGCCGGCTGTGATTTCTATATGTCAAAACCCATCAATGTCAGAGAGCTATGGATGCGGGTAGAAACCTACATGCCCAAATGATTTCCTCATAAGTAGGCTCACCATGTCCTTCTCTTTTTTCAAACACCTTCAGTGTTCGGATTGCGCCACCGTCTACGACCCAGATAAAATCCAAACTTTTTGTCCAACTTGTCAGGCCCCTCTCCTGGCTATCTATGATATAGCCTCCACACGTGCCCATGTTGATCGGGACGAAATTCGCCAACGCCCCCGAGGCATGTGGCGTTGGCGGGAAATGCTCCCTGTCAAAAACTCGGAAAATATTGTCACCCTAGGCGAGGGAGACGCCCCCTTGTTACGCGTCCCCCGTGTAGGATCAGACCTTGGCCTGACTAACCTTTTTGTAAAAGATGAGGGGATGAATCCAACCGGCTCGTTTAAAGCCCGCGGGTTAGCCGCCGCTATTTCCAAAGCCAAAGAATTGAATGTGGAAAAAGTCATCATCCCCACCGCAGGAAACGCGGGGGGCGCGATGGCCGCCTACGCGGCCCGCGCGGGGTTACGCGCCCACATTTTCATGCCCAAAGACACCCCCATTGCCAATGTCGAAGAAAGCCGTATCGCCGGAGCCAGTGTCACCCTCATTGACGGCCTCATTAGCGAAGCCGCCGGGATGGCAGGCGTCAAAGCCCGCGAAGAAGGCTGGTTTGATGTCTCCACTTTCAAAGAACCCTACCGCACCGAAGGCAAAAAAGTGATGGGCTATGAACTGGCCGATTTCTTCGATTGGCACCTGCCTGACGTAATCATTTACCCCACCGGCGGGGGCACAGGTCTCGTGGGGATGTGGAAAGCGTTCAAAGAATTGGCCGAACTCGGCTGGCTGGAAACCCACAAACGCCCCCGCATGGTCGCCGTTCAGGCCGATGGATGTGCCCCTGTCATCAAAGCCTTTGATGCTGGCGCAGAGTTTTGCGACTTCTGGCTGGGGGCCCAAACCATCGCTTCCGGGTTACGGGTTCCCAAAAGTTTCGCAGATCGCCTGATCTTACAGGATATTCGCGAAAGTCAGGGCACCGCCATCGCCGTAAGCGATGAAGCCATTCTTAAAGCCCAGTCCCGGCTCGCCGCCGCCGAAGGCATCTTCGCCGCCCCGGAAGGAGCCGCCACCTTAGCCGCCCTGGAAGTCCTGGTGGAACAAGGGTGGGTTCAAGCAGACGAAAATATCGTCCTCTTCAATACAGGCACAGGCTTAAAGTACATCAAAGCCTGACCTTCCCCCTTATCGGAGAGATTAGCCCGAAAAAAAGTGGCGAGTAACCTCGCCACTTTTTGTTTTAAGAGACTATCAGCGAATTTTCATCCGCCCCATATAGCCCCCCCCCCAGATACAAAAGTTTCCAGTTCGCGCCTTATCCTTTGCACCTTCGCCTCAAAAAAAGCAAAGGCACCATCACCATCACGGTCAAAGGCCATACCCAGGCCAGATCGCCTGGACCACCGGGGCCGGTGCGCGGGCGGTCCAGCCGAATGTGGAGCAAACGGTATGGCTGGGTCAGGGCGTCCATTTCGGGATCGGATAACGTATGGGGATTTACCCCCGCGACGAGGGCGGCAAATCCGCTTGCAATCAACACTTCTCGGAGCAAGGGGAGACGCGCATCCGCCTCGGAAATATCTTCTACGGTTCCTTCCCACCACCCATCAGGGAGCCATACCTCAACCTGGGGGTTTACCTGCGTGTTACGGAACCAATCAGAAATATGCCCAAACCCAGCGACACAATAAATCTCGTTTTGAACGCGGGCAAAATTGACAGGCGTTCGACGGGGAACCCCTGTTTTCCGGCCTTTATGCGTCAAAACAAGATACCTGCCCAAGCCTTGAGGCCAGGCATTCAGCCATGGGCCTAACCCCAAACGCCACATCAAAATCATAAAACGATTGAGTGTTTTAAACGCCTGGCGAACTTTTTCTTCTGTGTTCTTATCCATTATGCCTCCCCATCCGAGCGGATGAGCATTAAAGGCCGATCCGCAAGGTGCAATACCCCGACGGCAACACTTCCATAAAAGACTCGCGCCAAACCACTGCGTCCGTGGCTGGCCATGGCAATCATGTCTACATTGGCCTGACGCGAAACACGAACTATCGTCTGAACAATGGACCCATGTTCAACCCGCGCCTGACAGTGTATCCCCTTCGCGTGGAAATCCTCTTGAATTTTAGCAACATAGGCTTCTGCCGCACGAAATTCTTGTTTGTAGGCTTCAAACGCCGCTTCCTGCTGGCTTACTTCCATACCGGAGAAACTCATGTGCGTTTCTAAAACCTGCATGACGATCAGCGTAGAATCCATACAACGCGCCAATTCTTCAACATAGGGCAAAATCTTCTCGGCTCGCGGAGAGCCATCCAGGGGCACTAAAATCGTCTTGTACATTGAAAGCCTCCTTTGGCCTTACCATGTTCTGTTGGGGTCGGCCCTTATATTCCAGAGGAATGGAGACCGCTTATCCCCAACCTTTTCGAAATCTGTGATCCCGACCTGCACAATTCGATGGTGTACGCACTAAACGTAGGAAGCTCCCCAAAAAAGGATGAAAGGGGGACTTACATCCTTTTTTTTAACTTTGCTCCTTTAGGTGTGCGTATTTTCTCGGTAGTACCAGATTAATGTAAAACAGGTGTCCGCTCAACGGACACCTGTCATTTTTCATAGAGGGCAATTGTCCTCTTAGGGAGACATCAATCTCTTTGCCAAGAGATGCGGATGCGTTTTTCACCATCCGCGTATTGGATCGCATACTCGCCCTGATAGGCACGCGAAATCGCCTCCCCGATTCGGCGGGCAATATGGATGCCTGTGGTTGTAATCAGCGTTTTTTGCTCGTTGGAAGTGATTTCAATAATTCGCTCTAACGGGTGGGCGTTTTTTTCGACTTTTTCCATATTGTGTACCAGATTGAGAATTTCATCCTTACGCGCTTCAAAGAAGGCCCCGCCCATCTCAATATAACCCGCGGGGAAATTTCCCGCGATGCGCCGGCAAGCCGGGCAAGTCGTTTGCCTGGCCTTTCCATCCACGGATGCCCAAGTCCATCGGCCCTTCGCATAGACGGCCCCACACACGGTACATTGCGTAGGGTCGGGCAAACCGCCTTTGGTAGGAAAGACATCATGCCGCTTTTCTTGAATGAGCTTATCGTTTCGGATGGTGAGGGTATTACGCATATCGCACGCTCCTTGAGGGAATTACAGGCTTGGCACTTTGCCTTATGGCAAATGCACCAAATTAAGGAATGAAAACCCGCTGACGGCGCGCCCCCCATTGGCCGGGGTGCGGATCAAAATGACCGGGCAACGCGGTCCCGCAAGCCCGACAGTTTCCTGTGCGGGTCAAGCGCCATTGCCCAAGTTCATACCAATTTCGTTCGATCACCACCTCTCCACAAGTTGGGCAGTAGGTGGACTGCCCGGCAAGATCATGGACGTTCCCGGTATACACATAGCGCAAACCTGCGGCCAGCGCCTGTTGCCGCGCCCGATGCAAGGTGCCCGGGGGTGTATGGGGCACCTCCATCATTTTGAAATCCGGGTGAAACGCTGTAAAATGCAGGGGGACATCCGGCCCCAAATGCTGAAAAAACCAGTCACATAAACGCGCCACCTCTTCGGGCGTGTCGTTTTGCCCGGGGATCAACAAAGTCGTTACTTCCAGCCACACCCCGGTTTCCTGTTTAAGCCAACGCAAGGTCTCTAAGACCGGAGCTAGATTGGCAAAACACAACTTATGATAAAAAGACTGGCTAAAGGCTTTTAAATCCACATTGGCGGCATCAATATGCCTAAAAAAATCCCGCCGAGCCTGAGGATTCACGTACCCAGCCGTAACCGCAACGGTTTTCAGCCCCCGGTCGTGGGCCGCCCACGCGCAATCGATAGCGTATTCGGCAAAGATCACAGGATCGTTGTACGTAAAGGCCAGGCTCCGGCAACCCGCTCGCACTGCGGCCTCCGCCACCCGCTCGGGGGAGGCCCAATCCGTCAACCGATCTGTCTCCCGCGCTTTGGAAATATCCCAATTTTGACAGAAGCGACATCCCAAATTGCACCCTGCAGTGCCAAAAGATAACACACTGGTTCCGGGGAAAAAATGATTGAGCGGTTTTTTCTCGATGGGGTCAACACAAAAACCGGAGGCGCGCCCATAACTGGTCAAAACGATACCCCCCGCGCGAGCCTGGCGGACAAAACAAAACCCGCGCTGACCCTCCTGCAACTTGCATGCCCGCGGGCACAAGTCACACTGCACGCGGTCATCGTCCAAAGCGTGCCACCATTCTCCCTGAACAAGCCCTGGTTCAATTGTGGAACGAAAATGAAAGCTCATCTGCTACTCGTTTGAAAACGGTGGACTGGAGAAAACGCGTATGTGCTCCGCGTTTCTTCCAACTTCTACGGATTTTTCTTCGACACTACTGCCGCGCCATATCCAACAACCCGGTTAAAGTCACCGGTCACCTCCCCAGACGTGGCGTGGCAGACCACCTGCGCCTCATTTGCACCCAACTGGCAGGCCGCCCACAAAACTGCCGCAATGGCGCCCCGCCCACATGCAAACCCGCGCCCCTCATCATGTGCCCGAATCACGCCCTCCGCGTCCAGGTTTTCGATCTGGCGCAAGATTTCGGCATCTAGTTTTTGTGCAGTCTTTTGAGGGTAAAAATGCGATAGATCGGAGCTGGCGACGAGCAAGGCAGATTGGTTCCGCAGAACCGCCGCGAGGGCTTCCCCCACCGCGTGGGCAGTCGCCCAGGTTTGATCGCGCAACATGAGGGGTAATAAATGGAAGGGGCCAAGAAGATGTTGGAGGAAGGGGAGTTCAATCTCCAACGCGTGTTCGGGGTCTTTGACGAGGGGGAACACCTCACGCCCCAACTGCTCATGCAAAATCTGTGCCACGCGTGTGACGCTTGCTCGATCGATTTCCACGGGGCCAAGCGGGGTGAGATAGGCCGTGTGGGCACTGGTCAACACCCAGGCCGGGTGCGAATAATGCAGGGGGGCAACCACCGCCACCACTTCCGGGTGCAGGCCGCGGAGCCAGGCAAACGCGTGGGCCGCGACCGCGCCGGAGTACAGATACCCGGCATGGGGCACGATGACCGCCTGAATTTGCCCGGACAGACGGGGCACTGGGACCCCCGCGAGGTATCGGTCAAGGTCCGCGCGTAAGGTGGCGGGGTGGCCAGGGTACCACGTCCCCGCGAGGGGCGAGGGACGGAGGTCAGGCGTTTTCATTAAAGACCGAGTTGATAGGCCATATGATAGATCAGATCGCTGTCGGAGATGACCCCGAGGGCCACGAGATTGTCATTTTCCGGGCGCACAATGACAGCGCGGTGAATATGGTGTTCCACGAGCAAGTGGGCGACGTCTGTCAGGAGCGTTTCCGGGGTGACGGTGATGACTTCCTGGTGCATATAGGCGGAGACCGGGTATTCCAGCCAGTTTTCGTGTTCCAGGCGGGCGCGGAGCAGGTCGGTGCGGGTGAGAATCCCGGCAAGGTACCCGTCGGGGTCGGTAACGACGAGACAGCTAATATCTTCGGAGGCAATTTGGCGGCAAGCCTCCTTTAAGGAGGTGGATTGTTTACACGCGTAAACTTCAAAACGTTTCGCTTCGAGGACCGTTGGGCTTTGGGTCATGGGAATCCTGTTTGGGGGCTGGGAGCGGAATGGGCCAGGTTGGGGCGGTCGTCATCCAGGTCTTGGCGGGTGGCGCACGTGCACCCCCGGCCATGGAGACAATCCTGGCAACAGTAGCGACGCTCGCCTTGGATGATGGGGGACCAGGTGATTTCCACGCCACATCCATTGCAAAAGATAGTTCGCTCGATATTGGACATGGGAACCTCCATTGTTAGACATCAGGCTGTGTGTTTGCCCGATCTGAACGGTAGGAACATAGGTGTTTGGGCTTTGTAGGTCAGGTAGGTTTCTTTGAAACGGATTTCGAGTTCGCGCTCTTCGTAAACACGCAAAAAGATGAAGATGGCAGGGCTGACGACGATGAGTAACCAGAGGATGAACAGACTGGATTTTAGCCATAACCCCAGCCCGACCAAAAAGGCGAACGCGCTTAAGACCATGGGGTTACGCGTCCAAGCATATAACCATTCGGTTGCGACGATGCGGGTGAGCGCAATGGCGAAGGGAGCGCCCAAGCCTTTGAGGGCCAGGTTAAAGATTACCAGGACGAGCATAACCCCGCTTACCAACATTATACCCAAACCCAACCACCCTGGCAAAGAAGTGCTCCAGGTATATAACACCTGATGCTGGGCATACCGCGTCGCTTCGATGATGGCCGCGCCCAGCGGGATGACCATGAGATAGTGAATGTAGGTGGTGATGTGGACAGCGCGCACCACGCTCGGTTGCCGATCCAAGAGCCAACGCCCGACAAAAACCAGGGGGATGGAGGCAAACGGGCCAGCAAGGGCGATAGCGAGGCTAAACGAGGGCGTAAAAGGTTGGTTGGCGAGCCAGATCCAAATACTCCAAACGATGAGGATACCAATGAGGTTGAGAATTGACAGGAACATAGGAACCTCCAGATGGACCACCCTCCCACTTAAGTAAATTCCACCCGAGGGGATTTGGCAATCTTCAGTTGCCCCTTTTATTTGAGGTCAGATGTCCCGATTGTTTTTTTCGGGGTAACCGATGGCTGAGTAACTATTCGAGATAAACAAAAACTCCAGCCAATGGCTGGAGTTTTGTGTGTCGGGGCGGAGGGATTTGAACCCACGGCCTCTTCGACCCGAACGAAGCGCGCTACCGGGCTGCGCTACGCCCCGACTTTTTCCGGTAAGGGGCATTATATCTTAGGGGGAGGGCTTTGACAAGCGAGGGAAATCATTCTCCCCACCAGGTATTCGTCCATTCGATGGCCCATTCGACGGTTTGATCGGTGTGGCAGTTGTTGCACGCGTTGGGGGAGTTTTCCAGGCCGAAGGTGAGGGAGGCGGCGGGGTCAGGGCTGGCGCTCA
>JABWBV010000375.1 GCA_013359445.1 Anaerolineales bacterium
CCCCGATCAGGCCGCCACCCTCGATGATCTCCTCTCGGACCTGGGAGAAGCCCTCAGCGAAAACCCTGAAACCGCCCCCGCAGGCGAAGCCCTTCAGGAAGGGGACCTCGCCACCGCCGCCGCCGAACTCGAACGCCTCGCCGACGAACTCGACGACCTGCCCCCCGACACACGCGAAAACACCGAAGAGGCTCTCCGTACCGCCGCCGCACAAGCCCAGCAAGCCGGTGAGGAAGACCTCGCTGAGGCGCTCGAACAAGCCGCCGGTGGCATGGACGCCCCCTCTTCCAACAACCTCGAAGCCGCCGAAGCCCTCGATGACCTCGCCAGTGAGTTTCGCCAACTGGAAGACCAAATGGCAACGATGGGGCAGGCCGGCAATCAAGAACCAGCGTCCGAGCCGTCCGAGGGGGAACAACCTGTCGAGGTGGGCGCGGGGGGCAATGCCGCGGGGAGCGGGGACGCGGTTGAAGGGCCTGCCGAACCCCTCGAAAGGATCGAGGGCACCGGTCAAACGCTGGAAGTCGAAGGGGATGAGACTCCGTCGGGGTTGTTGGCCCCGGGCGATCCGGCCACTTCGCCCGGCACAGGGGAAAGCGGGCCAGTCGTCGTGAGTGGGAACGGTGCCGGGGACACGGCCCCCGTTGAAAGCATCCTGGCTCCCTATTATTTTCCCTGGAGGTGGCGCGATGTGGTTTCAAAATATTTTTCGCCGCCCCAATAAACGGGTTCCACAAATCCCAAATCTCAAATCTGCAAATGCGCCAATTGCGCTCAATTTGCCTGTTTCGATCTATCCCCAACTGGATCGTCTCCAACTTCGCGTATCCCGCCATTTGCGCGGGGCGGGTGCAGGCTTGCGCCCCAGCACCCGCCGTCGCCCCGCCGCGGAATTTCTCGAGCATCGGCAATATACCCCCGGCGATGATGTCCGTTTTGTTGACTGGAAGGCCTCCGCCCGCAGTGAACATATTTACCTCAAACAGGGCGAACATCCGCAAGAAACCACGGTGCATCTGCTCTTGGACACTTCTGCTTCGATGGGGTGGGGCACGCCGCCGAAAAGCCACGCCGCCCTTGCCCTCGCCGCCGCGCTGGGGTATCTGACCCTTGCCAATGAAGATCGTCTGCAAATCATCCCACTAGAAAATCCGCGTTCATCCGTCGGCATCTATGCCCAGGCGTTCAAAGGGAAAGCCCAATTTCCGGCCCTTTTGAATTCTCTGCGCGCCCTCCCGTTTTCCGGCAACCCTGCACTCGCGGATGGTCTGCGCGCGTATAGCCGCGCCACCCCGCGCGGGGGCGTGCTCCTGATCCTGTCCGACTTGCTCGATGTCCCCAACCTGGATACGATCCTCGCCGCTTTTCCCCGCCCGACCTGGGAAGTGACTGTTTTTCATCTCCTCCACCCTCACGAACTCCAGCCCCCTCTTTCCGGGGAATTTGAACTGGTGGACGCCGAAACCGACCAAAGCACAAATTACGACCTCACCCCCCAGGCCCTCGAAGGCTACCAAAAAAATCTTCAAACCTGGCGGGACGCCTTAGAACTGGCCTGTATTGAAAACAAGGCGTTTTACACGATGATTCCAACCCACTGGTCAGTAGAGAAGGAAGTGATCCCACATCTGCGAAAGGTGAGGGTGTTGGAACCGATTTAACTTTTCCGACACGAATTTTCACGAATAACCACGAATTTTTAATTTCAAAGGCAATTTATGGCTGAACTTCTCTTCAAAGAATTATCTTATGCAATCATTGGCGCGGCTATGGAGGTTCATACAGTCTTGGGGCCAGGTTTTCTTGAAAGTGTTTATCATGGTGCATTAGTTCATGAATGTGGCCTTCGCGGAATGCCGGTTGAACAAAAGGTGAAACTTCCTTTGACTTACAAAAATGTCATGGTTGGGATTTATGAAGCAGATCTGGTTGTAGATAAAAAAATCATCCTTGAACTCAAAGCCGTGGAATACATTCACGAAAAACATCTGGCGCAAGCCCATCATTACCTGACCGCGACGGGCCTCGATCTTGCGATTGTCATTAATTTTGGCGAAGACTTCCTCAAATCCAAACAGGTCGTCCGTAAAACCTACTCTTCCAACCCTGCTTTAAAAATTCGGGCAAATTCGCGAAAATTCGTGTCGTTATTCTCTCCCAGATGGTCTTAAACACTCCTCTCGCCCTCCTCGGTCTCCTGACCCTGCCCGTGATCGTTGCCCTGCACGCCCTCCGCGCACGGAACGAACAGCGCGTTGTCTCCAGCCTCACGCTTTGGCGTTTTCTTGACGCGCAGGTCAGCGGGGCGCGCGCCCGACGCATCCCGTTGACGTGGCTTCTTCTCGTGGACCTTCTCATCGCCGCCCTGCTCACCCTTGCCCTCGCCCAGCCCGAACTCGCCCTCACCCGTACCGTTCCCAACGCCCGCCACCTCATCCTCCTCATCGACATTTCCACCAGCATGGGGGCGACCGATGAAAACCCCACCCGCTTTGCCCGCGCCCAATCGGATGCCATCGACCTCCTTCGCACCCTCACCCCGCTCGACACCGTTACCCTCATCGCCTTCGGAGCCTCCGCCCAAACGATAGGCGACTCAAGAATCGCCAATCCTTCGACAACGCCCAGTACGGGTTTCCAAGCGCTCATCGCCCAACTCGAAGCCCTCACCCCCGGGGAAACAGGGGCCGCGCTAACCTCTGCACTGGCCCTTGCCCACGCCGCCCGCGACCCCCACCTCCCCCTCGAAATCCACCTCTTCACCGATGCCGCCTACGCGCACGAAATTCCCCCTCCAGATACCCCCTTCATCCTCCACCCCTACGGCACCTCCGACAACAATCAGGCTGTCCTGAACCTTGCCCTTGCCTCCTTTTCCGCCCAAAAACGCCAACTTTTCGCTCGCTTCGCCAATTTTGCCAACGCCTCCGTCACCCGTCGCGCCACCCTCCTTGCCGACGGCAACCCCGTCACCACTGTTGACCTCACCCTCGCCGCCCACAGCACCCTGCCCTATACCTGGGACATCGTCGGCAACCCCACCCGGCTGACCGTTCAGCTCGAAAGCGCCGACACCCTCCCCGCCGACGATGCCGCCAGTCTCGGTCTCAACACCCCGCCCGCGCTCACCGTAGCCCTCGTCGCCGATAACCCCGCGCCCGTTGACCGTGCCCTTGCCGCCATTCCCAATGTCGCCGCCCAGATCATCTCGCCCACCAACTACCTCCCTGGTAGCCCCTTTGACCTCGTCATCTTCAAAAACACGCGCCCCGCAGAAAAGCCGACCAGTAATACGCTCATTTTAGGGCTTCCCGGCGAAACAACCCCGTTCGATCCCACCCGGCTCATCTTCCAACCACACCCCTTCCTCAACAGCCTGGACTTTACCGGCCTGCGTAACCTTGCAAGTTCACCCTTAAATGACACGCCTACCTGGCTTACCGCCTATCCACTTCAAACCCTCCTCGCCGTTGAAGATCGCCCCCTCCTCCAACACGGCCAAACGGGCCAAACCCAAACCACCCTGCTCAACATAGACATTACCGCGGGCAACCTGACCCAACACCCCGCCTTTATCATTCTACTCAACAACATCCTCGCCTATTACCGTAGCCTTGCCCTACCCGATCAAATCCCACTGGGAACCCCGCTCCACATCCCCACAGGCACCAACGTCAGCTTATCTCCGCCCGATCAGGCCCCTATCTCTTTTTCATCCCCCTGCCCATGCGTTTCCCCTGACACCCGCATCCCCGGCCTCTACCGCCTCACCCTCCTCGACTCCGGCGGCAGTCCCCAAACCCACTGGATCGGGGTCAACGCGGGCAGTCTCACCGAATCAGACATCACCCCCAATCAGTTTTCAGTCTCCAGTACCCCATCGACCGCAGTCCCCTCCACGCTCGAAGAACCCATCCAACTTGCCCCCTCCCTCCTCGCCCTTGTCATCATCCTCTTTTTCCTCGAAGCCTACCTCGCCTGGAAGTGAACGAATCGTTGCAAATTGACTATTCACCCTTGCCCATGTTCATGTCTCCCTGGTTTCTCCTCCCCCTCGCCGCCATCCTCCTCGCTTTCGCCTGGTATCTTCGCCTGCGTTGGAAACCTGCCTACGCGCTTCGCCTCACCCTCCTCACCCTCGCCCTCCTCGCCAGTACCTTTTCCCCCCGACCCCTTACCTCGCCCGCACCCGTCCCCCCCCGCCAAATCCTCATCCTTGACCAATCCGACTCCCTAACCCCCGAAGCCCGCACCGCCTCCCTCGCCCAGGCCAAAACCTGGCAAACCGCCGAAGCTAACCGTTTGGTCATCCTGACAGGGACCCAACCCGAACCCGTCACCGGCGAAGACTGGCCCACCGTCAACGGGCGCGCCACCAATCTCGCGGGGGCACTCACACTAGCCACCGGCCTCCTCGGCAATGCCCCCGGTCAAATCATCCTCGCCACGGATGGGCGCGCCACGGATTCCCTCGCCACCCACTCTGCCCTCTCACAATTGAGTACTGAGCATTCAGAATTGACCATTCAATTCGTGCCGCTTGAATCCTTTGCCCCTGCAAACGATTTGTACGTCGGCTCCATCTATGCCCCTTCATCCATGTGGCAGGGCCTCTCCTTCCAGGCGATCATCCCCATTTACACCCCCCACGCAGGCGAAGCAACCCTCCAAATCTTCCAAAACGGCGAACCAGTGGCCGAAGAAACTATCCTGCTCCCGCAAGGCCTAACCCTTCAACCGCTCAACTTGCAAGCCACTACGCCCGAAATCCTGACCCTCGCGGCCACCGTGACCTACCCAGACGACCCCCGCCCCGAAAACAACACCGCCTACGCCGCCCTACGCATCTACCCCGCCCCCCGCGTTCTAATCGTCACCGAAAACCCAGCCCTCGCCGCCCCCTTCGCCACCGCCACCGGCCTCGAAACCGACGTTCTCCCCCCCGACCAACTCCCCTCCCTCACCGACCTCGAACCCTATCAAGTCATCCTTCTCCACAACTTCCTCGCCACCCGCCTCACCGAAGCCCAAATGCGTACCCTCCAGGCTTTCACCGCCCAGTTAGGCCGAGGCCTGATCTTTATCGGTGGACACAACGCCTACACCCTCGGCGGCTATCAAGACACCCTCCTCGAGCCGCTCCTCCCCGTGCGTCTCGAACCCCCGCCCCGGCCCCAAAACGACGCCCTCACCTTCGTTCTCGCCTTTGACCGCTCTTCCAGCATGGGCCGCAACCCAGGCACCGTCAACGACCGCAACAAAATCCCGCTCAACCTCGCGCGCGAAGCCGCCCTCCGCGCCATCGACACCCTTGGCCCCGACGATTATCTCGGCCTGCTCGCCTTCAGCGACAGCGCCGATTGGATCATCCCCCTTGGCCCCGCTGATATCGGCAAAACACGCGCCCTCGATGCCCTCACCCAAGTCGCCGCCTCCGGGGGCACCAGCATCTACAACGCCCTCACCACAGCCATCAACGGTCTCCTCGCCACCCCCACCACCGAAACCCGACACCTCCTCCTCCTCTCCGACGGACAAAGCGCCGATGGCACCCTCGAAGAATTCCTCACCCTCGCCCAATTCGCCCACGCCCAGGGCCTCACCCTCTCCACCATCGCGCTCGGCCCGGAGGCCGATCAGGAACTCATGACCCTCCTCGCCGAGGCCGGGGGCGGACGCTTCTATTCCGTTCTTCAACCCACCGACCTGCCTCAAATCCTCGTAGACGAAAGCCAGGCCGCCCGCGGGGACAACCTCGTCGAAGGCCTCATTCGCCCGGTCGCCAACGACAACGAGCCTAACCACCCCATCCTCTCCGGTTTTCGCACGGGTCTCATGCCCTCCCTCACAGGATACAATGCCCTCAAAAGCAAAGCCGAACAAGGTGCAGAGGACGTCCTCCTTTCCGCTGACTTCCACGACCCGCTCCTCTCCGTTTGGCAATACGGCCTCGGACGCGTTGCCGCCTGGACCAGCGACCTCGACGACGAATGGACGACCGAGTGGGCGACCTGGGACGACCACGGGCGATTCTGGGCCCAAATCATCCTCTACGCCCTCCCCGACCCCTCCCTCGGCCCCGGTCAGGTAGAAATCGAAGTACAAGAAACTGTTCACCTTACCGCCCAACTACTTGGAAGCAGTCTTCCCCAAACCCCCACCGGCCTCCCACTCAACGGGCTAGAAGTCCGCTACACCTACCTCGACGCCGAAGGAAATGTCCAAACCTACCCCATGTCCCAAACCGCCCCCGGCCTGTATGAGCTAACCCTCCCGCGCCCCGCAGAGGGTGTGTATCGCGGGGTGGTGAATTACAAACCGGACGGGGCACAGACCCGGATCGAAATCGCCGCCCCGCTCGTGATCAACTACCCGACCGAGTGGCAACCCATTTCCGCGGGGGGAAGCGCAAACGCCCAAACAGAATCCTCACTCGCTCAATGGCTCACCACTACCGGCGGCACCATCACCAACTGGGAAACCCTCAACGCCCCGCCCCCCCCCGTCCCGCCCGCTCCCCCCACCCCCCAACAAATCCTTTCCCGCTTCCTTCTCGCCCTGCTCCTCCTTTGGCCCGTCGAAATTGCGGCTCGAAGAAAATGGATGCCGTGGAGATGAGCATTCGAAAAAATTAGCGAACATTCGTGTCGAAAAAGGACCCCTCATGAACTCAGATTTCACCCTCGACCAATTCCATTCTACCGCCCAGGCCATTCTCCGCGAACTGGGCAAAGTCATTGTCGGGCAGGAAGCGCTGATCCACGACCTGCTTGTGACCCTGCTTGCGGGCGGGAACGCGCTCCTCGAAGGCGTGCCCGGCCTGGGCAAGACTCTGCTCATCCGCACCCTGGCCGAGGTGTTGGACTGCACCTTCAGCCGTGTCCAATTCACCCCCGACCTAATGCCCGCCGACATCGTAGGGACGATGATCATCACAGTCAACGAAGGGGGCCAGCGCGGCTTCCGCTTTGAACGCGGCCCGATCTTCGCCAACCTCGTTCTCGCCGACGAGATCAACCGCGCCGCCCCGCGTACTCAGTCCGCCTTGCTCGAAGCGATGCAAGAAGGCCGCGCCACCGTCGCCGGGGAAACGCACCTTCTCCCCCAACCGTTTTTCGTCCTCGCCACACAAAACCCCATCGAAATGGAAGGCACGTATC